>DATDPY010000278.1:0-15441 GCA_035292565.1 Cyclobacteriaceae bacterium
GTCCTGGACCTTTTTTCCTGCTCCATACTCCTTGAGCACACGCAGGATCTGTTCTTCGGTAAATCGTTGTTTTTTCATGGCCAATTTGGGTTAAAGTTACTAACTTTCAATTGGCACTATTTTAGGGGGAGCTGACACTCCTCCACCAAAGCTAATAGATATTATTCTTCATCCTTAAAGGATGAAAAATATATTTCTAACTATATTAGAATGGAATACATTAATGGGTTTATAATACCAATGATTCAATTCTATGGTATTGTTACCTCTCCATCAATAATTAGTTATTCAGATGCTTTACATATATGGCAAAATAGATTCCAACTCCGATCTATAAAAGCTATATTAAGTCTAGTTGCATCTATTCAAAAACATTTTGAAAGTCATAATCATGACTTGGTCCAATTTAATACCGATAAAAACTTTCAGAGAATATATTTAGCTGATTATATAAGAAGGTTATATTCGAAGATCGAAGGCTTCAAAAATATCGGAATTGATAAGGACTTGTGTCGAAGAGTAAAGTTTGAGTTAATATATATTCCCTCAAATATAAATAATAATTTCAAAAAGTTCATTGAAGATTTTACTAATAAAGATAATTGTCTTAATTGTGGCTTTTTAAAATTCTGGCATAAAAATTCCAGTGCATTTAAAAAAATTATCTCTTCAAACCTGATTAAAGAAGTTGATATACCATTTGATGGATTTAGTTCGCTTAAAGAAAAAGTTATTCTTCTGGAAATGAATATAGATAAACTTTCATGCCTAAAATGTGTTGAAATCGGTGATATAATAATTTCAATAGAATGTCCAAAAGGATTTCAGCTTGAACATACTGATTATGCATTTGAATATATAACTAAAATTATTCCCTTTAAGCATCGAAGGTTATTATCAGAATCCCAAATATTTAAGGATTCACCTTAAAACTGATTCTTCATATGAACAAATAATCATAATATCCGTATATTTGATTAATATTACATGTTCATGTCATTATTAAGCAGGATATCGACCCTTGTTTTAACGGCAGGAATGCTTGTTTCCAGTATCGGCATCCCCGTGAACCGGCATTTTTGCATGAATCGGCTTAAGGATGTCAAATTATTCACCGAAGCAGAATCCTGTTTAATTGAGGCCGCCGGAGTATCTTTCCTGATGTGCCAGGCTGAAACATCATCGGCTGGCGATGATAACGATTGCTGCAAGGATACCCGGGAACTTGTTAAAATTGACAATGCCCAGAACCAGATTTCCCAGGTTGAACTGGACAGGCTATTCCCGGTATATGTACCGGTCAGCTTCTCCCCTGTTCTTATTTATGACGGAGAAATATTTTCACCAGCTGTAAATAATTATCACAAACCGCCCCCCGTAGTCAGCCTGTCGAAACGGGTTGAATTCCATTCTCTCCTGATCTGACCCTTCGTTTCAGCATTTCGTTTTATCCACGCATGGTATCACTATGCGCATTTCTCTCATTTTAATCTTTTATTATGCTGAAACAGGTCATAAAATACTTTCTCGAAAACAGGTTCATAACCATTCTGTTATTGCTGGTCATCATGATCTGGGGTCTGGTACATGCTCCATTCAACTGGAACCTGGGCTGGCTTCCCCGCGATCCGATTCCGGTCGATGCCATACCGGATATCGGGGAGAATCAGCAAATTATTGCCACCGAGTGGATGGGCCGCTCGCCAAAAGACATTGAAGACCAGGTTACCTACCCGTTGACCACAACCTTGCTTGGTATTGCCGGCATAAAAACCATCCGCAGCACTTCGATGTTCGGAATGTCGTTCATCTATGTCATTTTTAAAGATGATGTGGATTATTACTGGAGTCGCTCAAGGATTCTCGAAAAACTGAGTTCCATTCCCCGCGACATACTTCCCGAGGGAGTACAACCTACTCTTGGACCGGATGCAACTGCCTTAGGGCAGGTATTCTGGTACACCCTGGAAGGACGCAATCCGGAAACAGGCGAACCAACGGGAGGATGGGACCCGCATGAACTGCGGACTATCCAGGATTTTTATGTTAAATATTCTCTTACTTCTGCGGAAGGTGTAGCCGAAGTTGCATCGATCGGTGGCTTCGTCAAGGAATACCAGGTCGACATTAATCCTGAAGCCCTGAAAGCTTTTCGGGTATCCGTCATGGACATCATGGAAGCAGTAAGGAAAAGCAATCTCGATATCGGCGCTGAGACCATTGAATTAAATAAAGTTGAATACATCGTTCGCGGATTGGGATATATTAAAAATCTCGGGGACTTGGAAAATGCGGTGATCGCCGTACGAGAGAACATCCCGGTGCGGGTGAAAGATGTGGCAAGGGTAAACTTCGGGCCTGCTACACGCCGCGGCGGACTGGATAAGGGAGGAGCCGAAGCTACCGGGGCGGTAGTCGTGGCCAGGTATGGTTCAAATCCTCTTGAGGTGATCAACAATGTAAAAGAAAAAATCAGGGAAATCGCCCCCGGGCTTCCGTCAAGAACCCTGTCCGACGGAACCGTCTCGAAAGTAACTGTAGTGCCGTTTTACGACCGCACAGGCCTCATCAAGGAAACAATCGGTACCCTGGAAACGGCACTTTCCCACGAGGTGCTGATCAGCATCATCGTCATCATCGTGCTGGTCTTCAACCTGAGAGCATCCATCCTGATTTCGAGCATGCTGCCTGTAGCTGTCCTGATGACCTTTATCGTGATGAAACTGTTCGGGGTGGATGCCAATATTGTAGCTCTGTCGGGTATCGCAATCGCCATTGGCGTCATGGTGGACGTCGGGATAGTATTTGTTGAAAATATCATCCGCCATCTTGAAATGCCGGATAATCATGGTGTACATGGTAAAGCTTTGTTGAAAGTGATCCTCGACGCCACGACCGAAGTATCATCCGCGATCATCACAGCTTTATCAACAACGGTAGTCAGCTTTCTTCCCGTATTCGCCATGCAGGCTTCAGAGGGAAAATTATTCCGGCCCCTGGCATTTACCAAAACCTTTGCATTGACTTCATCACTCCTTCTCGGATTTTTCATATTGCCCACGCTTGCCTACCTTATTTTCTCTTTTCGGCCCGATACAAAGAAGATCAGCCGGATCTGGAATTTCAGCCTGATTGCAGCCGGCATTTTGTTTGCCATAACCTGGGGAACCCTTGCGGCTTTGGCCCTGACTCTGATCGGTATCAATAATCTCCTTGCCGGCCGGTGGCCTGATAAACGAAAAGAATTGCCCAATTATATAAATATTGCCGTTGCCCTGCTCGTCACCCTGTTTTTTCTCACCGAAGAATGGCTGCCCCTGGGAACGCATAATGGGGTCGTATTAAATTTCATTTTCGTGGGCGGGCTGGTCGCTGTTATATTAACTGTGCTTTCGGTAGTGGTTTATTTCTATGAACCGATATTGCGCTGGTGCCTTGTCCATAAATGGAAATTCTTAATGATTCCGATTTTCACGGCATTCCTTGGCATTGTGATCTGGCTGGGATTTGATAAAACATTTGGAATTTTCGCCGACGGCATCGGTAAAACGGGCTGGAATATCCGGCAGACATCTATCTGGCAGGCCGCATCCAGGACTTTTACCGGCGTTGGCGAGGAATTCATGCCGGCTCTTGATGAAGGCTCCTTCCTGCTGATGCCAACCAGCATGCCCCACACGGGCATACAGCAGAACATCGATTACATCGAACAACTTGACAAAGGCCTGCTGAATATCCCGGAAGTGGAAGTTGCCGTCGGGAAATGGGGGCGCGTTAATTCTGCCCTTGATCCGGCGCCGGTCCAGATGTTTGAAAATACAATCAATTACAAGCCGGAATATATCCTCGACGAAAACGGGCACCGGATGAAATTCAAAGTGGATAAAGAGGATAATTTCATATTACCCGATGGGACGAAATACAATCCGCAGCAACAGGGCTTCAGTCAAAAATCAATAGAAAAACTGATCCCGGATAAGAATGGGGAGTATTTCCGGCAGTGGCGGCCAGAGATTAAAAGTCCGGATGATATCTGGAAGGAAATCGTGAAGGTCACCAATTTGCCGGGCCTTACCTCAGCGCCGCACCTGCAGCCGATACAGACCCGCCTGGTGATGCTTTCGACCGGGATGCGGGCCCCCATGGGACTAAAAGTATTCGGCCCCGACCTGGAATCCATTGAGAATGCCGGACTGGAATTCGAACGGGTTCTCAAGGAAGTACCCTCAATAGTAACTTCTTCCGTCTTTTATGACCGGGCCGTTGGAGCCCCCTATTTGGAAATAAAGTTAAACCGGGAAGCCATAGCGCGTTATGGCATGACTGTTCTGGAAGTACAGGAGATCCTGCAAACAGCCGTCGGCGGCATGTCGCTGACCACCACCGTGGAAGGCCGGGAACGGTTTCCCGTAAGAGTGCGTTATGCAAGGGAACTTCGCACTACTCCGGAAGATCTGAAAAAGATACTGGTTCCTGCGATGACCGGCGTACAGGTGCCCCTGGGCGAACTGGCAGAAATCAATTATGCCCGCGGTCCGCAGATGATCCGCACCGAGGATACTTTTTTAAATGGGTACGTCATCTTCGATAAAATGCCCGACGTGGCAGAAGTGGAAGTGGTGAACCGTGCACAGCGATATATCGAACAGAAAATCGCCGATGGGGAACTAATCATTCCTGCCGGGGTTACATACAAGTTCGCGGGAAACTACGAACAACAATTGCGGGCCGCCAAGCGACTGGCCATTGTAATCCCGATAAGTCTGATATCCGTATTTATATTGTTGTTTTTCCAATTCAAAACAATCACGGCTTCGGCTATCCATTTCTCAGGTGTTTTTGTGGCGTTTTCCGGAGGGTTTCTTTTGCTGTGGCTTTATGGCCAGGGATGGTTCATGAATTTTTCACTGGCCGGATTGAATATGAGGGATTTATTCCAGATGCATGAGATCAACCTGAGCGTTGCTGTATGGGTGGGCTTTATCGCCCTGTTCGGCATTGCTACTGACGACGGGGTGATCATGGGTACATATATTCACCAGGCATTTGAAGAATATAAGCCGGCCACCGTGAAGGATGTGCGCGAAACGGTGGTCATCGCCGGGAAGAAAAGGGTGAGGCCGGCCATGATGACTGCGGCCGTGGCCATCATCGCCTTACTGCCGGTGCTTACTTCGACTGGGAAAGGCGCGGACATTATGGTGCCCATGGCCATCCCGACATTTGGAGGGATGATCATTCAAATCATGACCATGTTTGTGGTCCCTGTTTTACAATGTATCTGGAGGGAAGGCGCCGTCAGGAGAGAATCCAGAAAATTAAATACAACTGAATAAAAGAATTATGTTGAATAATAAATTCCATAGAATGATACCATCCATTAAAATCCTGCCTTTACTCTTACTGATCTTGCTCCTGCCCGGTTATACGGTTACAGCCCAGCAATCCGATTCATTGCTACAGTACCTTGAACAGGCGGCAGCAAACAATCCTGGCCTAAAAGCAAAATACCTGGAATATTCCGCTGCGCTGGAAAAAGTACCGCAAGCGGCTTCCCTGCCCGATCCCGAGCTTCAGTTCGGATATTTCATAAAGCCTATGCAGCAAATGAACGGCAACCAGGTAAACGATATCCGTTTCATGCAGATGTTCCCATGGTTTGGTACATTAAAAGCCGCCAAAGACGAAGCCTCAAAAATGGCGCTTGCCAGGTATGAGGAAATGAGAAATCTGAAATTCCGTCTCTTTAAAGATGTGAAGATTTCCTGGTATCGGGTTTACCGGACAAAAAAAGAGATCGACATCACAGAGCAGAACCTGGAAATTTTAAAGGGCTTGGAACGGCTTGCCACCATACGATTGAAAAGCGGGGAAATTTCTTCGGAAGGCGGCGGTATGGGTTCGGCGAGGGTAAGTATGCCGTCTCAACAACAGGACAATGACGGCATTAATGGGAATTCATCAATGGGGGGCGGCATGGCGACGGAGAATACGGGAAGTGCAGGAAATAATGGGAGCATGTCCCAGGCGGGCGGTTCTTCCATGGGAGGCGCCGGCCAGGGAGGACTGGTCAACGTATTGCGCGTGCAGATTGAAATCCGTTCCCTTGAAAACCGCCTGGCTTTGCTGAAGGATCAGCTCCAGACCGATAAAATAAGGTTTAACAGTTATCTGAACCGTCCTCCGCTGACGGATATATACATCGATAATTCCCTTATGGAATCGCATTTGCCATACAGTTTTTCAGCGTTGGCCGACAGTCTTGAGCATAATCCTATGATCAGGATGCTTGAAAATGAAAAAGCGGCCAATGAATCCAAATTAAATATGGTAACCCGCATGGGTTATCCTATGATTGGCTTGGGATTAAATTATTCGGTTTATCAGAAAAGGGACGATGTATCGGATATCATGAACGGGGAAGATATGATAATGCCCATGATCACGCTGACATTGCCTGTTTACCGGAAAAAGTACAATGCCATGAAGCGTGAAGCTTCTTACCAGCGCGATGCGGCAGGGTCATCAGCCGACCAGGTGTACAACGAACTGATCGTTGAATTACAGACAGCCTATCAGTTGTATCTCGATGCCGACAGGAGAATAAAACTCAACATTGAACTGACAGGTCTTGCGGAAAAGAGCATTTCGCTTCAGACAGCCGCGTACCGGTCGGAGGGAACCGACTTTGAAGAGATTTTACGTCTTCAGCAACAATGGCTCGATTATCAGTTCCAAATGATTGCAGCCGCTGTCGATAAAAATTCAGCGATTGCCGTGATAGAATCCCTGATTGATTACAATCAATAAAATTATAAAAATGAACCCTTTAATAATATTTTCAAATCCGATTATCCGGACTTTCTTATTCTTAATTGCCGGATTTCTTGCCGGTTGGATTGTATTTCACAAACCTCAAAGTGAGGCCGAACCTGAAACCATGGTAAACGAGGCTGAAAAAACAGTCTGGACCTGCGCCATGCATCCGCAGATCAGGCGGGACCAGCCAGGTCAATGCCCGATATGCGGCATGGACCTGATACCCCTTGTGCAGGAAACAGCCCCGGTAGATCCTGATGCTGTTGTCATGTCGGAGGAGGCGGCAAAGCTTGCCCAATTGCAAACAAGCATTGTTACCGGCATGACTCCGGAAAAAGAAGTAAGGTTATACGGTAAGATACAGGCCGATGAAAGGCTCGTCCAGACCCAGCCCGCCCATATCCCCGGAAGGATTGAACAACTGATGGTGAATTTCACCGGGGAGGAAGTTCGGAAAGGTCAATTGATTGCCCAGATTTATTCTCCTGCATTGATCACCGCACAACAGGAATTGCTGGAAGCGCTTAAGATGGATGATACCACCATCCTCGAAGCCTCGCGTTACAAGCTCAGGCAATGGAAGCTCGCTGATGACCAGATCGCGGAAATCGAGGACAGTCGCCAGGTTAAAACCGTTTTTGATGTTTATTCCACCGTTTCCGGAATTATTACGTCAAGGCTTGTAAACAAGGGCGATTACGTACAACTGGGAACGCCTTTGTACGAAATCGCCGACCTCAGCCGTGTTTGGGTCATGTTCGACGCCTATGAAAGCGATCTGCCCTGGATAAAACGAGGAGATAGGATTTCATTTAACGCTCAGGCGCTTCCGGGCAGGGATTTTTCGGGAAGAGTGTCGTTCATCGATCCCGTGATCAATTCCCAAACCAGGGTTGCCAGAGTCAGAATGGAGATTACCAATCATGGGAACCTCTTTAAGCCGGAAATGTTTGTGACGGGTTATGTCAAAACACGTCTTGCCGCAGGAAGAAACAGTCTTATCATCCCGCAATCGGCTGTACTCTGGACAGGAACCCGTTCGGTAGTTTACGTGAAAGTTCCGGAGACTTCTCAGCCGGCATTTTCAATGCGTGAAATTACCATCGGACCGGTGACCAGCGAGGGATATATCGTAACCGACGGGCTGACTGCAGGAGAGGAAATCGTTACAAACGGCACATTCAGCGTTGATGCTTCGGCACAGCTTACGGGAAAGCCCAGCATGATGAACCCTTCGGGGGGCAAGGTTTCCACAGGCCATGTTCATGAGGCCATGGGTGATAACGATAAAAAAATGGAAACATCGGGCTCGGGTCATGAAGGACATGATTTACCAGGAAAAAGTGCATCATCCGGGATGGATGTGAAAGCCGACATCAGGTTTCAAGAACAACTCACGGACGTTTATGAAGATTATCTGAAAATAAAGGATGCCCTGGTATCAGGTGATTTGCCCGGGTCATTAGCATCGGCCGCAGAAATGAATTCCAGCCTCGGCAAGGTGGATATGTCGTTGGTGAAAGGAGAAAACCACAATCATTGGATGGAATTATCAAGTAAGATTAAAAATTCCCTGGATGTTTTCCGTAAAGGAAATTCCATCGAAGCAGTCAGGAAATCATTCATGGAGATGTCGGATGTTCTTACGAATGCCGTAAAAATGTTCGGCCTCAGTGATAAAACCGTTTATTACCAATTCTGTCCGATGGCCAATGATAATAAGGGCGCGTATTGGTTAAGTCAGACGGCGGATATCAGGAACCCCTATTTTGGCGCACAAATGCTAACCTGCGGGGAAACAAAAGCGATCCTGAAATGATACCTGTTGTATTTAAACATCAATATGATCAATAATTTTTTCACCGATTAAACAAATATTATTATGACAAACCTGAATATCTTTTTCACAATGATATTAGGCTTATCGGCGATAAGCTTAAGAGCCCAGCATGAAGGACACATGGGACACATGGACCAAATGCATTCTACGGGCATGAGCCATGACAATCATATCTCAGCATCGCAAAACATTGCGCCTGAATTTCAGAATCAATTGAGCCAAGTCGTTCATGCGGCAGGAATGCTGAGCGACGCCTTCGTTTCTGAAGACGCGGCTAAAATTGATGCCGCCGTCAATGAGGTTAGGAATAAATTGAATGAGGCGGATATGAATTTGCTGAAAGGCGAGGATCACATGAACTGGATGCAGTACCAGAGGAGCATGATTGAATTGGTGAATAAAATTTCGGACAGCAGTGAACTGTCCGAACAGAAGGAATCCTTTGCGGCATTCAATGAAAACTTATACCTGAGCGTCAATGCCTTCGGCATACAGGGAGAGCCGGCGTATTACCAGTTCTGTCCCATGGCATTTAATAATAAGGGGGCATATTGGTTCAGCAATATGAAGAAAATAAATAATCCGTATTTCGGCGAGAAAATGCTGACCTGCGGCCAAACCAGGGAAGTATTTGAATAACCGGGGCATGTTCGATAAATATCCTGAAGAAGAAAAACAATTTTAATTCAACTTAAATTATCTTAATTATGAAAACTTTTTTAATATCCATTTCGGCAGGATCCCTTTTGCTGGCGTTATTACTTTATTCCTGTCAACCGAATGAAAACACCGTCCTAACGGACCAGGCCCAGGCGCTCATCCAGGGCATGAAGGATTCTTTTGAGAATGCCAGGACATTTAATGATTCATTGGAAACTCTGGATAAAAATTCATTCCCGTTCGAATACGCTGGCTGTGATTCGGCTTTTCATTACTATACCGGACGGTTTGATTCGCTTCATCATTATTACCCGCACGTTAACGGTCATGATAACCATTATCATAACGGGACGGGAATGCATATGATGAACAGCATGATGCAGAATCATCATAACTGGACCGACGGGCATCACAGAGAAGAGCATGACTTGATGGATGGGCTGAATACCGATCATTATAACAGATTTCATTAACGGGGTTTTACATCCGGCATGAAAGTATGTTCAGTATAAGGAGATACGATTTGAGGCTTGACTGGGAAATCCTAAGACTTCATGAAGATGACGAAGTATTAGGATGTTTTTGTGAAATAGGTTCGCATAATTACGAAATGATCGAATATAAAAACCATTCTTAAATCCGCTTAATATCTTAACCCATGGAAACTGTTCTCCTTCACATCAAAAACATGGTCTGTCCGCGGTGCATTTATATCGTGGAAAAAGAACTCAGAGACCTGGGAATTAGCGTTCATCATATTGAACTCAGGCTTGCCAGCGTTTCCATTCCTGCAAATATTTCATTCGAAGATATCGATGAGAGATTAACCCCATACGGGCTTAAGCTCATAAAAGATAAGGATGAAATTCAGGTCGAAAACATCAAAAAGAAGATCGATGAGTATATCCTGAGTCTGGAAAGCAAAAAAATCAATATCCGTTTGTCGGCTTTTATCGGCGGCGAAATGAGGCAGAATTATTATAAGCTAAGTAAACTTTTCTCATTTTTCGAATCCATGTCGATTGATCGCTATTATATTGACAGGAAAATCGAGCGTATTAAAGAATTGCTGGAAGATGACGAGCTGAACATCAGCGAAATTGCACAAAGTTTGGGTTACAGCAGCGTGCATTACCTATCGAACCAGTTTAAAAATGTGACTGGCATAACCCCCACAGAACATAAAAATATTTTTAAAACTAAATTAGGATGTCATGATTAACAAGTTAATAAATTTAAAACATCCTATTAGTCTTTGACACAACGAACGGAAAAACCATTAGTTACATTCTCGGTATACCTCCTGATAATTGTTGTAGTGTGGACGAGATCATAGGTCCAGCTATGAGAATCATTTTCAGAAGTGTTAGTCCAATATAATGTCCTGCCGCCTTCATAATAAAAGTCACCATAAGGATTTCTTGCTCCCCCGGGCAAGGCCTTAAATCCATAGTTATCCGTCCCGTTTCCATTCATCCACCCGGCCGATGATTTTAGCGCCACGCCCTCACAGTTGATATGACCGTCATCGCGCACATAATCCGTAAACTCATTCCACTCTTCATCAGAAGGCAAATGCCATCCTGCAGGGCAGACTTGTTGAGCTATTTCCCAATTATAAAGACATCCATATAAAACGTAATATTGAGAATTTCTGGCTTCAGCGATGGTTGTATCGTAAAAATTATATACCCATACTCCCTCATATTCCGGATTGCTGATAAACGGGATAAAAGCCAGGTTCTCCGCCATCCAGGTTTGCGTACCTATTGATATGGTTTTATAGATTCTTTGATCCCGGTTATCGGTGATGGTGCCATGGGAACCTGTAGGGATGTATGGGTATATTTTTTCTTCACAACCATAATTCAGAACCAACACGGCCGTAATCAAAAAAAATAATCTGATAAACATTTGAAAGTTTTGTTACAAATACAGGCTTAATCTTTTACACACCTGACAGCAAAACCGAAAGCTTTATTGGAATAAAAGTCGCGGATATTCAGATGGGCCGACATTCCCAGCGATAGGTCGAGCATCCATGCATTCGGGGAAGAATCATCCGTGGAGGTCCACCAATGGCCGTTGATTCCCGTGCTGCCAAAGATCCCATCCTGTTCTTCCGAACGTCCTCCGCTCGGCAAGCCCGAAAAACCGTAATCATCTGTGCCATTTCCGTTCTCCGATTCCACCCAACCGTATTTGGATTTCAAAGGTGTGCCTTCATCGTTGAAATGTCCTTCATTTGCCACAAAGGTTTTCAGCGTCAGCCACTCCGCCACGCTGGGTATATGCCAGCCCTCGGGACAACAACCTTTTACCCTGCTCGGTTCCGCATCAGAGCCTGAAGCGCCCTGCATGGCGGCTTTCCAGTTATAATATACTCCATATAAAGCGTAATAATCGGACTCTTTAGCTTCGGCTGTATCAGTACCGTAATAATCAAATACATAATATCGGGGATTATCGAAAGAACTTTCAACCGGAGGCGAAACGCCAGGCAGATAGGCCATATTTTCGGCCATCCATACCTGATTTCCTATTCTAACCCATCTGTATTCCATTTCATCGCGACTGTCGGTAAAGGTTCCCTCACATTCTTCACTGACCGGCTTACAGGTTGTTGTGAAATTTCGTTCGGCTCCGTATGCAGTTCCCCATTGGCCGGCGATATAGGCGCGGGCATAGTAGGTTGTATTGGCAGACAGGCCCGTAATCATCGATATGAACGCTCCGGTTCCCCTTCCTTCATATATGGAATTATCAAAAATAGTAGGATTTTTAGATTCACTCCAGCATACTCCGATTTCCAGTACTTCATAATCGGTGGAGGAATTTATAATTACTCTGCTTTTAACTGTTGTTTGATGGACATGAAAAATATCAAAGCAGGTTATCGCTGAAAGAGAATCCACGCTTGATTTATCGTTTAACGGATTTTCATTCATAAAACAGCCTCCGGAATTAAAAACCACGGCAATCAATAAAACCTGCATACAAGAAATCCGTCCCTTTGGCATAAATAGTTAATCTTTCACGCACCGGACAGCGAAAGCAAAATTCTTATTGGTATAAAAATCGCTGATGTTCGAGTGGGCCGATATCCGGCTGGAAGTGATATCCAGCATCCAGCCGTTTGGAGTAGCGTCATCGCTTGAAGACCACCAGTGGCCGTTCTCACCGGTGCTGCCGAACGAACCGCCATTCAATTCGTTTCGTCCCCCGCTGGGCAGGGCTGTGAATCCATAATCATCGGTTCCATTACCGCTTTCCGCTACCCAGCCTGAAGTAGATTTTAAAACTGTGCCTTCATCGCCTGTATGACCATCGTTCGACACATAATCATTCAGTGTAACCCACTCGGCATAACTTGGCAAATGCCATCCGGCAGGACAAACCCCTCTGATTCCGCTTGGCATGGCATTGGATGCACTAGCTCCCTGTGTTGCGGCCATCCAGTTATAGTATACGCCGTATAATTTATAATATGAGGTTTCCTTTGCTTTGGTAACATCCGTCCCGAAGTAGTCAAATACATAATAATAGGCCTCGGTCAGAGAACTTTCTTCGGGCCGCCTGATGTAAGGTAAATAGGCCAGGTTCTCGGCCATCCACACCTGCTTTCCGATTTTAATCCACCGGTATACCTTTCCGTCCCGGTTGTCGGTAAAAGTTCCTCTGCACTCTTCAACAAGCTCTTTGCATGTTGTATTGAAATGTATGTCTTCTCCATAAACTGTTCCCCGCTGATCTATAACATACGCTCTTGCATAATAGGTTGTATTCGGGATCAAACCGGTGATTGTGGTTATGAAGGACCCTGCTCCTGATCCGTTCACCGTGATGTTATCATAGATTGTCGGGTTATTCATTTCACTCCAGCATATGCCTTTTTGTAAAATTACTGTTTCTCCAGGGTTAAATATTGTTGCCGTTCCTCTTACGCGGGTTTGATGAACGTGAAATATGTCGAAATGACTTATTGCGATAGCCGTATCTATGTCTGCAGGCTCCTCAAATTCCATCTTGGTCTTCTCGCAACTGATAACCATGAGTGAGGATAGAAAAATGGCTCCTGAAATATAAAAATCAGATTCCCGCAACATGACTTAAAAAATTACTTGTGATTACTAATTTACATATTTTTTCTTCATCCTGACAATACCCAAAATACGGGTACAGATCCGGTGAATATTTTAAACAGGGGAGTATTCGATTATTTATTCTATAAAAGATCTTTTTATTGATTTTCTGGCATATTAAAAGGAATTTAAGTGAATGTAAACCTAAACTGCCCAGATCAATGGCATAGCTCCTGATAAAATCTTATACTTTTCCGGCAAAAAATTATACCGTGTCTTAATCCCTTAAAATTAATATCTTAGTCAAAATGAAAATCTATATTAAAAATATGGTTTGCAACCGTTGCATCAGAGCGGTTGGTGATGTATTTAGGGAGGCTGGATACGAGCCCGCTAAAATCAATCTCGGAGATGTCGACATTGCCCGGGAAATACCGGAGGCGGAATTCCGGTCAATCGATCATCAGTTACGTGACCTCGGGTTTGAAATCATTGATGACAAAAAGAGCCGCATAATCGAGAAAATCCACAATACCATCATCGAACAGATCCATCACAGGAAAGAAAACCTCAAAGTGAATTTTTCGACACTGATCGAATCGTCTTTAAAAAAGGATTATAATTACCTGAGCAACCTGTTCTCATCGGTTACAGGTTCTACAATTGAAAAATACATCATCGATCAGAAGATTGAAAGAGTAAAAGAACTCCTTGTGTATGATGAACTCTCGTTAAATGAAATTGCCTTTGAAATGGGATACAGCAGCGCTGCACATTTATCCAACCAGTTCAAGAAAGTGACCGGACTAACCCCCGGGCATTTCAAAAAGGTGGGCATGAACAGGAGAAAGCCCCTCGATAAGGTAAAATAACAGGTAAAAGATGTAAAACTATCAAACAATTATGTAACCGGATCCCGTCTTTCTCCTGGTAATTTTACATTAAAAAGAATTACCATGAAGCATGAGGAATCGCCTGGTAAACAACAATCAATCCAACCATTAATTCAACAGGATATGGATACCATTGAAATGGTCAATAAAGGAGTTCAATATTACTGTCCCATGAAATGCGAGGGCGATAAAGTATATGATGGGCCGGGGAACTGCCCCGTATGTCATATGAAACTTGTTCCCGTTGGGAGCGCCGCAGCCCACGATCATGGTCATAGCCATCAGGGTACCGGACATCTGCACCCAATGCCTGAAATCCGCAAGCGCAAAATGCAGGATCATGGAGGCGGCACAGATAAATATTATTGCCCGATGCGATGCGAGGGGGATAAGACCTATGATAAACCGGGTGACTGCCCGGTCTGCGGAATGCATCTGAAAAAAGTTGAAACGTTTACGGCCGTTAAAAGCGAAAAGAAGATCTATACCTGCCCAATGCACCCGGAAGTACGAAAGGATGGTCCGGGGTCATGCCCGGTTTGCGGGATGGACCTGGTACCCGTCAGCAGCCGGGAGACAAGCGAGGAAGAGAAGGCATATGGAAAAATGCTCAAAAAATTCCGCGTGGCCCTGGCATTTGCAATCCCGGTATTTATCATCGCCATGTCCGACATGACCGGCGTGATCCAACTTCATGATATTGCGCCCAGGAATATGTGGAACTGGATCCAATTTATCCTCACTACGCCTGTGGTGTTTTATTCGGGCTGGGTTTTCTTCAAGCGCGGATGGAACTCGATCAGGCGATGGTCGCCAAATATGTGGACATTGATTTCCATCGGGGTTGGGTCTGCATATATATTCAGTGTCATCGGGTTGCTGGCCCCCGGGCTGTTCCCCGCACAATTCAAGGATCCCGGCGGCCATGTCCACCTGTATTTTGAAGCGGCATCCGTGATCCTTGCCCTTGTGCTTTTAGGGCAGGTCCTTGAACTGGGAGCGCATAATAAAACAAATTTCGCCATAAGGGCCTTGCTGAACCTGGCCCCTCCTGTCGCACGACTGGTTCAGGACGGAATGGAAAAGGAAATCCCTCTCGACCAGGTAAGGGTTGGGCAGGTACTCCGGGTAAAGCCCGGTGAAAAAG
>DATDPY010000279.1:0-5937 GCA_035292565.1 Cyclobacteriaceae bacterium
ATCGATTCCATTCAAACCATATACTCGTCCGGTATAGAATCCTCGCCGGGATCAATATCACAGGTAAGGCACTGTGCTACTGAATTCATGAAATATGCAAAGGAGACAGCCACTCCGGTACTGCTTATCGGGCACATCACCAAGGAAGGTACGCTTGCCGGGCCAAAGGTACTGGAGCATATCGTCGACACGGTTTTGCAGTTCGAAGGAGAAAAGAATACCTCCTACAGGATATTGCGGAGTATGAAAAACAGGTTCGGATCAACTTCTGAAATCGGGATCTATGAAATGATCGATTCGGGATTACGGGAGGTCGATAATCCATCGGAAATTTTACTGACCCACAGGGAGAAATGGGTAAGCGGCGTGGCGATTGGCGCAACCATTGAAGGGATCAGGCCATTAATGATCGAAACCCAATCTCTTGTTTCGCCGGCCGCATTTGGCGTTCCGCAGCGAAGCACGACCGGGTATGATCAGCGCCGCTTACAGATGCTTCTGGCTGTTCTTGAAAAAAGGGCGGGTTTCAGGCTGGGGACCCAGGATGTTTTCCTGAATATTGCCGGAGGATTGCGGGTTGAAGATCCCGCCATTGATCTTGCCGTATGCATGGCGATATTGTCGTCATACCTCGAAAAACCCGTCGATCCTCAAATTACTTTTGCATCGGAAGTAGGACTTACCGGCGAAATAAGGCCAGTAAGCCGGATCGAAAGCAGGATTTCAGAAGCGGAAAAACTCGGATTCGGATCAATTGTGATTTCCAAGTATAATAAAAAACCGGATTCCAGGAAAAATAAGTTTGAGATCATCGAAGTCACCAAACTGGATGAAGCAGTTAAAATTTTGTTCGGCTAATAAATTATTGAATCATGCAAAACTTTGTTGTTGAAAACTTTGGCATAGAGCCGTGGGTAGCGATTTATATCCTGATGCCGTTGCTGGTATTCTGTGCCCGGATTTTTGACGTTTCTGCGGCAACATTGCGCGTCATATTCATCATGCACGGGAATAAAAAGCTTGCCCCTATTCTCGGATTTTTCGAATCGCTGATTTGGCTGACGGCGATCAGCCAGATTTTACAAAACATTGATAATATTTTTTCCTATATTGCTTTTCCGGCCGGATTCGCCGCCGGTACCTATGTTGGCCTGATCATCGAAGAACGGCTTGCGTTAGGAAATGTACTCGTCCGCGTGATATCCCCGATAGAAGCCGTTGGTCTGATAGATTTTTTGAAGGGCAATGATTTTAATTTTACCAACATCCCGGCGGAAGGTCGATTCGGTAAAGTGAATGTATTGTTTTTTGCCATAAGACGGGAAAAATTGACTATGGTGCTTAATGCAATTAAAAGTTTCAATCCCAAGGCGTTTTATACAATCGAATCAGTCAAAAGAGTCAGCGATTATCACATCGGGGAAAAAAGCAGGAGGTTGTCAATCATGAGTCTTTTAAATATTAAAAGAAGATAATATCCCGGAAACTAAACTTATAACGCAAGATTTTTATGGAATCAAAGATCAGAATTGAAAAGGATACCATGGGTCCCGTTGAGGTGCCTGCTGAAAAATATTGGGGGGCACAAACCCAGCGCTCAAAATTAAATTTTACCATAGGAGGCGAAAAGATGAAAATGCCTGTTGAGATCGTCAGGGCTTTTGCAGTATTGAAGAAAGCATCCGCGCTAACCAATTTTGAACTTGGCGTACTGGCCAAGGATAAAGCGGACATTATTGCGAAAGTATGCGATGAGATCCAGGCCGGCCAGCTCGATGATCAATTTCCGCTTGTTGTATGGCAAACCGGATCGGGAACACAATCGAACATGAATGCCAATGAAGTGATCGCTAATCGGGCACATGTGCTCATGGGCGGCAACCTGATGGACGCCAAAAAAATGATCCACCCCAATGACGATGTGAATAAATCCCAATCATCGAACGACACCTTTCCCACGGCAATGAGTATTGCCGCTTATAAAATCCTGGTAGATCATACAATACCCAATATCGAAAAGCTCAGGGAAACCCTGCATCGAAAATCAGTAGCATTTAAGAATATCGTAAAGATCGGCCGTACACACTTTATGGATGCCACTCCGCTAACCCTTGGCCAGGAATTCTCTGGATACGTTTCCCAGATCGAACACGGAATCCAGGCGTTGAAAAATTCCCTACGCCATCTTTCTGAACTTGCCCTGGGTGGAACCGCAGTCGGTACAGGCCTCAATACTCCAAAAGGGTATGCGGAAAAGGTAGCAGCAAAAATTGGCGACCTAACCGGATATCCATTTATTACTGCGCCGAACAAATATGAATCCCTGGCCTCCCACGATGCGCATGTCGAAGCATCGGGTTCACTCAAACAACTGGCCGTGAGCCTTATGAAAATTGCGAACGACATTAGAATGCTATCCTCCGGTCCAAGGTCGGGAATCGGGGAAATATTGATTCCGGAAAACGAACCCGGATCGTCGATTATGCCGGGCAAGGTTAACCCGACTCAGTGCGAGGCATTGACCATGGTATGCGCCCAGGTGATCGGTAATGACGTCGCCATCAGCATCGGGGGCATCAATGGACATTTTGAACTTAACGTGTTTAAACCCCTGATCATTTATAATTTCCTGAATTCCGCAAGATTATTGGGGGACGCCTGTGAATCATTCAATGACCATTGCGCCGTTGGAATCGAACCCAATCTTACCGTTATCAAACATCATGTCGAAAACTCATTGATGCTGGTTACGGCATTAAATACCCACATCGGGTACGAAAATGCAGCGAAAATTGCCAAGAAAGCGCATAAGGAGGGCACAACCCTTAAGGAGGCAGCTTTATCCCTTGGTTTGGTCAGCGAAAAGGACTTCGATATATGGGTGGATCCCAAGAAAATGATCGGTAGCCTGGATTAGTTTCCCGGAAATTTGACATTTATTTTATTTTTTTAGTACTTTGATAATAAATTATTAATGAATCATCAATTATTTTATAAAATGAAAAATCTTGCATTTCTATTCTGCATCGTTTTTGCATTCATTGCAGTAAATAACGTTCATGCCCAGCTTTCGAAGGCTGAGAAAAAAGAGTGGAAAAAGAAGGCAGGTGAAATGAAAAAGAAACCGGATGACCTGAAAAGCATCTTCGACGAGAATACTACCTTGAAGAGCGATATTGAAGGTTATAAGAGACAGATCACCTCCCTTCAAAACGATCTGAAGACGAAAAACAGCAGTATCGAGCAGATGACTGAAAACATCAATAATCTTCAGACCGAACTCGATGCAGCGAAAAGAATGCTCCAGGAAGCCTCGAAAAAACCTGCAGGTCCGGTTATCGATGATTCCGGCGTAGTTTTTAAAGTGCAAGTGGGCGCTTTCCGCGGCAAGGACCTTTCAAAATATTTCGACAATACCGAGAATTTCGACGGTGAAAATACCGAAGAGGGACAGAAAATCACCCTGGGACGGTTCCGCGACTACTGGGAAGCCGATACATTTAAGAAATACCTTCGGGAAATGGGAGTAAAAGATGCATGGATCGTACCTTTCAAGGACGGTACCAGAGTGGCAATGAAAGATGTGCTCGAAGGAGTTATAAAATAAAAAAAAGCGGCCCAGGCCGCTTTTTTTATTTAACGCTGAAGCTGAACTGTTTATCTCCCCACATCAGACTGACTTTCCCTTTGGCGTCGATTGCGTATGTAAGTTTCTCGCTGAAAGCCGCGGGTTTTTCATCCGGTACTGTAATGCGAAGGAAGTCCTCAGCTTCGCTGTATTGTGTACCCCATCCTTCCGATTTCTTGCTGAAGATTACCGTCCAGTCCTTTTCGCCCATCAGGGCATAAAGTCCATACTTTCCCTTTGGCAAATCCTTACCTTCGACCTTTACGTCCTGATCAACCTGGAATACTGTGGGCTCATTTGCACCGGCACGCCAAACTTTTCCGGGCATAGGTTCCACATCTTTTCCGATGGTCCTGCCCTTCACCGATGGCTGACTGTAATCGATAGTGATCGTTACGTTACCAACTTTTTGAGTGGCTTTCGCGGGCGGACTCGGGCGTTTCGATTTGTCCTGCTGGGCAAATGTTAATGAAGCGCTAAATATAAATGCGATTCCGGCAATTAGCGCAATAATGGATTTAAGTGATCGTCTCATAGTATTTAAAAATTTTTTGTTTGAGGTTGTGTTCAATCAATGAAATTACCCATTATAAAAGCCAATGTCAAAAAATATAACGTTAATTCAGATCCGAAACAATGATTTGACGCCATGTTTGACATTCCAAAGGACAAGGAGTATCTTATTCTCTCAATTAATAAATCATCGAATTTCGCCACTTCGTGAATACCTTTTTTCATAATGCTCGTTAACAATCGTCATTACGAAACCATCTGGTTGAAAGAGAACAATCCCGAAATTGTACAGGCAATCGACCAGCGTTTCCTCCCTTTTGAATTAGTGATCGAGGATATCCGCACACCCGAACAAATGTTTTCGGCCATCAGGGACATGCACGTGAGAGGAGCTCCGCTGATTGGGGCGGCCGGGGCGCTGGGTATGTACCTCGCTACCATCGGAAGGAAAACAAATGCCGGATATTATGCCGACATGGCTTCTTTCCTAAACTCGTCGCGGCCCACCGCAGTAAACCTCGGCTTTGCGGTTAATAGAACGCTTCAGGCAATTATCAGGGGAAATACACCGGAAGAAAAGAAGAAAAATGCCCTTGAGGAAGCGCTGAAAATTATCGACGCCGAGAGGGAAAACTGCAGGCAGATCGGGCTGCACGGATTAACACTGATCAGGAAACTATCGGAATCAAAAAATAACGCGACTGTAAATATTCTTACCCATTGCAATGCGGGATGGCTTGCCTGCATTGATTACGGAACAGCGACCGCACCAATTTATTTCGCCCATGATCTTGGGATAAAATTACATGTATGGGTAGATGAAACACGACCCAGAAACCAGGGGGCCAGACTTACCGCATGGGAACTCGAACAGCATGGTGTGCCTCACACAATCATTGCCGATAATACCGGAGGACACCTGATGCAGGCTAAAATGGTTGATATGGTAATTGTCGGATCTGACCGTACAGCTATCAACGGAGATGTTGCCAATAAAATCGGAACTTACCTTAAGGCTCTGGCTGCATTCGACAACCGGATCCCATTTTACGTTGCATTGCCGTCTTCCTCGATCGACTGGCAACTTACGAATGGCCTTGAACAAATTCCAATAGAACAGCGTAACGCAGATGAGATAATGAAGATGGAAGGATTATATAATGGTTCCATCATTTCTATCGATATTACTTCGGGAAAATCGCCGGCAGCAAATTATGCTTTCGATGTAACTCCTTCCCGGTTAGTTACCGGCCTGATAACGGAGCGGGGAATTTGCAAAGCCCGCAAAGAAGAGATCCTTGGCTTATTCCCTGAAAAAAAACCTGGCTAAGGGAAATATCAACTGAATGAACAGTTTGAAGAATCCTGAAAAAGGCTATATTAAATTCAAGTGTTCCTGGGAGGAAGGTGAATTTGAATTTGACCGGAAAGATCTGGAAGAACTGAATTATTGGAGGGAAAAAATGTATGCCATGAATCTGATCGGTGCATATCCAGACGGCATCGGGTTTGGAAATATCAGCATTCGGCGCACGGCATTGCCTGGCTTTGTTATTTCAGGATCAGCCACCGGGCACTTGCCGCACCTGGGTATCGAACATTATTCCTACGTAATCTCTTACAGTTTTAAGGATAACTCACTCGCCTGTATTGGAAAAGTGAAAGCTTCGTCAGAGTCGCTGAGTCATGCGGCAATTTATGAAACTGCCGAAAAAACAAACGCAGTAATTCATGTTCATAGCAGGAAATACTGGAATGCCTGGATCAGCCGTGAGCCATTCACCAGCGTCGATGTG
>DATDPY010000280.1:0-6218 GCA_035292565.1 Cyclobacteriaceae bacterium
TTTCGGCCAGAGCCTGATGTACGGAGCGGGATATGATTTCGCGCCGCACTTTGCCTATTGCCTGAAAGATATTGTCGGTTCGCTGCCCGTCGGAATGGACTGCATGTCGGGCGACGATCCGCATTGGTCGGCAACCAATAATGCGACCTACAAGGAGATCTGGGTGGAGCCGGTGAACAGGTTTCTCGGCACAGTGGCCGTTTATTCTTCTTATAGTCCCCCTGCCGGCAGCGACATAAACTATGCGGTTGAAATCATCGAGACAGTAAAGAAAGGAAAAACCATCCAGGTCACCATTTCGGGTACCGGCAAACATACCCTGGATATCAAAACTTTCAATCTGAAAGCAGGGAACACCTCCAGGGAAGTCGACCTTTCGACGCCCGACGGCGGCACAATCCGTATCGACGCCACCCTTACCGATCCCGCCTCGCCATACATCCTCCTTCTCACTGTTGACGGGAAGCCGGAATGGCGGAAAGAGATTACCGGGGCACTGGTGGAAACAAATTTGAATTAATTTCGCGGTTTCCCCAACACACCCACACCCACACTCACACTCACACGGAGTGGGTGGGGGTGAGTGGAAATTTTTAATGAACGTATCATTTTTATAAAAGAAAGAATTATGAAACCAAATGGATTCGGCCTGATCGGCTGCGGAATATTCGGAACGGTGCATGCGAGAACGTATGCTGCATCGCCGCATGCGCGTTTGGTCGCCGTTTGTGATCAGGACATCGAAAGGGCCAGGCAGGCGGCCGGTAAGTATCATGCCGGATCTTTCACGGATAACTGGAGGGATCTGTTGAAAAATCCGGAAATAGAGGCCGTCTCGGTCGCCACACCGGACTTTGCCCATACTGAGATCGTTCTTGCGGCGCTGAAAGCGGGAAAACATGTGCTCGTGGAAAAGCCGCTTGCGCTGACCGTGGCGGAATGCGAGGAGATCATTGCGGCAAGAAAAGCCAGCGGCGTGAAACTAATGGTGGATTTTCATAATCGCTGGAGCATCCCGTTCAACCATGTGAAGGAAATGACGCATTCGGGCGAGCTGGGCGATCTGCTGATGATCAATATCCGGCTGAACGACACCATCTACGTGCCGACGAAAATGCTTTCCTGGGCGGCCAAATCTTCTCCCGCAGGATTTCTGGGAAGCCACGTGGTGGACCTGATCCGCTGGCTGACCGGGGCGGAGGTCCGGAAAGTGTATTCAGTGAGCCGTTCCACGGTGCTGAAGAACAAAGGCATCGATACCCCGGATTTTTATCAGACGATCCTTGAGCTATCCGGCGGATGCACGGCCTTTATCGAGAACTGCTGGATTGTGGCCGAAAACGCGCCGAATGTTTTTGAGTTCAGCGCTGAGTTTGTCGGGTCGAAAGGAAGCACCTTCGTGAACGCCAGCCACCACCGCATGATCGAAAAATATACGCAGCAAGGACCTGGATTTCCCGATGTAACGGGCGTTGTCGAATTCAATGGCAGGCTTTCCGGATTCTGCGTGGCTGCGATCGAGCATTTCATCGATTGCATCGTCAACGATAAAGATCCTTCCGTCACCGCCGAAGACGGCCTGGCGGCCACAAAGGTGATTGCCGCCATGGAAGAATCCGCAAGATCCGGCATGCCGGTGCAATTATAACGCACAAAGTATTATTCAATATTTATTCTTGACCGGCGAGAATTTTAAAATGCATTTTATCGGGCTTGGTGAAATCTTTGTGCCTTCGCGTCTTGGTGGCAAGAGTATAGCATTGTCTGAGCCACAAAGGCACGGAGACACGAAGATTCACCAAGAATACCAAAGAAAATATTATGGCTTAAGTGAAACAAGTTTGAAGAAATACGATTAAATAACCATGAATATTAATCATGATCATTTTTAAACCATAACGGACGACCATGATTCACCACTCACAACATAACCACTCATAACATCACTATATGACCCTCTCTCTCCACCCTTCCGACTGGATCATCATCATTGTATTCCTCATTGCAAGCTTTGTGATCGGACTCATTGCAAGGAAGAAGATCGCTTCCATCGATGATTTCCTTCTGCTGGGAAGAAAGCTTGGCGTGCTGAAGGGAATCGCCACCCTGTCAAGCACCGAGATGGGCCTGGTCACCATCATTTACTTTGCGGAGGAAGCCTATTCCAACGGCTTTGTCGCCCTGACGGCCGGGGTCATTGCCGCCTTCACCATGTGGCTGGTCGGCAGGACAGGATTTGTGATCGGCCATCTCCGTAACCTGAACATCCGCACCGTGCCGGAATACTTCCAAATCAGGTTCCATCCCGGCGTTCGGTGGATCGCCGGGGTTGCTTCATTCCTGACCGGCGTCCTGAACATGGGAATTTTCCTGCAGGTGGAAAGCCGTTTCATGGCGGTGATCATGGGCCTGTCCGACGAACGGCTTCCCCTCATCATGGGCATCATCCTGCTCATCGTGCTGGTTTATACCATTCTGGGCGGAATGTACACCGTCGTCATCACCGACATCATCCAGTTTTTCCTGATCATCATCGGCATAATTATCGTAAGTTATTATTCCATTTCCGGGGCCGGCGGTTTTTCCGGGATGATCGACGCCGTCAGGGAAAATTACGGGAATGCGGGCTTCGACCTGCGGTATGCCCCGCACTACGGCCTCCTGTTCCTGATCTGGACCACCCTGTATTACATCAGCGGCTGGTCGTCGTGGCAGCCTGTCGCCCAGCGGACCCTTAGCATGAAAGACACCCGCACAGCAAGAACCCTCTTCCGGTACAGCAGCATCTTCATGTTTTTCAGGGCCTGCTTTCCGATGCTCTGGGGGATTGCGGCGCTCGCCATCGTTGGAACTCTTCCCCAGTCCCAGTCCGCCCTCCCATCCATGCTCGTGAAGGTAATTCCATCCGGCATGTTCGGCATCATGATCATCGGGTTCATGGCTGCATCGATGTCGACCTACAGCAGTTACCTCTTGTCGTTCAGCGCCATCCTGGTCCAGGACGTGATTGCCCCGGCCGTGCCCGCAATCAGTTCGGACAAGCGCCGCACCTTCGCCATCCGGGCCGACATACTTCTGATCGGGCTGTTCATGTATTTCTGGGGATTGTATTATGAATTTTCAGATACCGTCTTCCGTTACATCACCCTAACAGGTTCTCTTGCCTATGCCGGCATGCTCACCGGCCTGGTCGGCGGGATATATTGGAAAAGGGCCAGCACGGGCGGGGCCTACATGGCATTTATCGCGAGCGCCATCCCACCGCTCATCGGACTGGCCATGCCCGGATTAAGCGCGACTACCGCGGGACTGCTGAGTTTCATACTGGCGCCGGTAAGCCTGGTGATCGGTTCGTTCATTTTCCTGTCGGAGAAGAAATGAAATTATTCAACCCATTCGGGGTTGATTTCTTCCTTAGAGTAACACCGGGATAAACCCGGTGTTACCAATATTAAAGCCCTGCGGGCTTTTAAGTGCACGAAAATAGATATCGAATATTTGAGGGTCCTGATTAAAATTCTGCTTCATTTCCGCTAATCACTTTTTTTAAAAATTATTTTATAAAAAAACAAAAAAGTTTTAAATTGAAATTCGGAAGAGATTAAATTAAAATACTCCGAAGGGGTCCAATATAGATAACCCCGGAAAATCCGGGGTTCGTAAACAAACAAAGATCAACCCCGCCGCGCTCCGCCATAGCTACGCGACGGCGCAGAAAGGGGTTGAATAAACTCAACAGCTATGCCAAGTTACCGTCAAATCTATTACCACATTGTTTTCGGCACGAAGTACCGGAAGCAAACCATTCCCGAAAGCCATTGTGATACTCTTTACAGATATATCGCAGGCATTATTAAAAATAAAAACTGTAAACCCTACCAGATCAACGGAGCACCTGATCACATCCATATTATGTCTGATTTACATCCTTCTGTGGCCCTTGCAGATTATATTAAAACGATCAAGGTATCGTCAAGTATCTGGATGAAGACCCAACCGGCTTTCAATCAATTTGAAGGATGGGCGGAAAAATATGCCGCGTTTACCGTATCTCATAAAGACAGGGAAAGAGTATTTGAATACATCAAAAGGCAGAAAGAACATCACCGGTTAGTACCATTTATCGATGAATTCAAAAACTTATTGGAGCAATATGGGATTGAATTTGATGAAAAATATCTGTTATAATATTCAACCCATTCTGGATTGATTCCATACGTTTAGCTAACACCGGGATTTATCCGGTGTTAGCTGTATTCAAGACCATCTAGCTTTTTGGGGCACGTGAACAGGTACGGATTATTTGATGAACCGATTCGATCAGAACCAAGGATTATATTATCATTTCATTCATCCCGTGATTCACGCATGAACAGTGTCCCGCTTTAATAAGAGATCGGGTGGAATTTTTAAAATGTCGCACAGCGGCCCGATCATTTCATAGGTTAAATTTCTTTCCCCCTGAGAACCCTTGATACGGTGGATTTATCCCCCATGGCGGGAATTAAATCTTTTTGTTTCAGCCCCAGCTCTTCCATCCTGTTTTCGATAACCAATAAAGGGTTGTTCGGAACGGGAAAGTCATAACCGAGATTTGATTCATAATCTTCGATCAGAATAACCAGGGTTTGAAGCAATTCCCCCCGGGCAGAACGCGGATCAGGATCTGAATCCATGAGTCTGTTAACCCGGTTAAGATAGAGGCGGTATTGCTTTTCTGTCTTAATGGCCCTTATTTTAAATTCCATATCTTAATATTTTCAGCATCTGTTCTTTCATACTCCTGATGGGTTCCGATAAACCAGCTTTGTTAAGATACTATCTTAATTTAACAATTTAGCATTAAAAGACGTCATCCTCCATGTACCACGGTGTCGGTCTACGCGAGTTCCCCGTCTTCATTTCATTACAACGGGCACAGTGGGGTCCCCCATCTCAAGGAGGATGAAATCTTAATGAGTCCGGAAACCGGGGATGGCGTTCCTTTTATTAATTGTTGAATTTCAATAGGTATTATTTTATTATCGGCCGGATTTCCGCCACATAAATTCACCCTTCCCGATCGTCCAGTCATTCCCGAAAAAACCCGCACCTTCAATACCGGTCAGGCCTTCTTTAATCACCTCACCGCTTACAATCATTACATCCGGAAATGTGGTACCGTTGTCGAGGTAAAGGTTGGCGAAAACGGCCTTCATTCCCTTTTCTCCTGTTGCACTGACGACTCCAACACTCGCGAAATCGCTGTCGGGTCTCGGGTAAATAAAATACAGCCCGTGCCCGGTACCTTCCAGCGTATTATTCTGCATGGAAATCTTCCCGTTTTCTGCCTGGACAGGACAAGCGCTGAGTAATGCTTCCCAGGCTATATTGTTATCCTTATTCCCGTAAATAATCACATTCCGGTCCGGGTACTTTTCCGGGGAAAAATCCGCGTCCTTCACCAATTCAACATTTCCATTCGCCCGGTAATAAAATTTCTCCGCGTCGAACAGCGCCCGGTGATACCACCACTCATTTTCAACCGCGTTTCCCTTCGTCCCATATACCAGCACCATATGATTCCTGAATGCATCCTTGAAACCGCCGTTTCGATGCGGGCCCTTCTGACTTAACGGAGGTTTCGGGGACACCTGCCAGGAGGCATTGTTTTTCGTCAAACTTAAAGTGGTGGTATGATCCTGAATCTTTATTTCCTGATCATCCACTTTTATAATGGTAGATGTATTTCCCATTTTCCCCAAATCGATATTGAGGACGGCGACATTTTCTGTACGTATACCTGGAATACTATCTCTTATGAAGCTGAATGAGCTGATCTCCAAAGGGATTTCCTGCTGATGGATTTCAATAAAATGCGATTTTGAGGATACGCCCGGGGAGGCCGTGTAAAATTCAATTTTTCCGATTTCATTCGATGGTTTGATTTCCCGGAACCTGAAAAAATCAAATATCGGGGGCCAGTCCACACTATGATCCCCGTACCAGTGGGTGCCGCCGGGATATTCATGATAGGCGAAATCGTTGTGAAAGCTTCCGAGATTTTCCCGCATTTCGCGTGCGATATAGGTCGGAACTACGGTATCTACTTCCCCATGAAGGATATGTACGCCATAATGCAGGTAATTCCTTTTCAGCGTCAGCGTACGGCTTG
Organism: Cyclobacteriaceae bacterium; assembly: GCA_035292565.1. Taxonomy (GTDB): domain Bacteria; phylum Bacteroidota; class Bacteroidia; order Cytophagales; family Cyclobacteriaceae; genus DATDPY01. The sequence goes on from DATDPY010000280.1 coordinate 6,155, forward strand.
GGTTGCCCGCCCTGGACATGATCGAGTCGATCAGGATATCCTCCTGATCGGTTAGCGTGTTCAC
>DATDPY010000281.1:0-6924 GCA_035292565.1 Cyclobacteriaceae bacterium
CCATGGTGTAATGACTGGCCGGGAAGATCATCATGGGGACTTTATAAGGATCTTCGGCCGTGATCTTCTCATACATCTGGAACAGGTTTCCGTATTTCAGCCTGATCTCATCCTCACCATAGCGCTTGATGGCATCGCGGAAATCGAGGTAAACGGCAAGCCCGGTCTCCCCGACGCCGCGGCCTTCGTCGCAAACATTTTTGGCATTCCGGGATGCCACATCGCGGGGGACGAGGTTCCCGAATGAAGGATAAATCCTTTCAAGGTAGTAGTCTCTTTCATCTTCAGGAAGATCATTCGCCCTGACCTGTCCTTTCCTGATCTTTTCAGCAATTTCTTTTGTCTTTGGAACCCAAACCCTGCCATCGTTCCGGAGCGATTCCGACATGAGTGTGAGCTTCGACTGCTGGTCGCCATGGACGGGGATGCAGGTGGGGTGGATCTGCGTAAAGCAAGGATTTCCGAATGCCGCTCCTTTTTTGTAAGCCCGCCATGCAGCCGATGCATTGCTTCCCCTGGCCATGGTGGAAAGGAAATATACATTGGCATATCCTCCGGTGGCCAGCACAACGGCATGGGCGGCATGTGATTCTATTTTTCCGGTAATCAGGTTCCTGGCAATAATGCCTTTGGCTTTTCCGCCGGCAACGACTACATCCAGCATTTCAGTCCGGGGAAACATCTTCACGGTGCCTGCCGCAATCTGCCGGTTCAGTGCGCCGTACGCTCCCAGGAGAAGCTGCTGTCCCGTTTGGCCGCGGGCATAGAAGGTCCTCGATACCTGGGCCCCGCCGAACGAACGGTTATCGAGCAAACCGCCGTATTCCCTGGCAAAGGGCACTCCCTGGGCAACGCATTGGTCGATGATATTGCCGCTGACCTCAGCAAGACGGTAAACATTGGCTTCCCGGGCACGGTAGTCCCCTCCCTTGATCGTGTCATAGAAAAGCCTGAATATCGAATCCCCGTCGTTCTGATAATTCTTTGCCGCGTTGATCCCGCCCTGGGCGGCGATACTATGAGCGCGACGGGGGCTGTCCTGGAAACAGAAGGCCTTCACATTATATCCCAGCTCACCGAAACTCGCCGCCGCTGAAGCCCCGGCCAGGCCGGTGCCGACCACGATAATATCGTATTTTCTTTTATTGGACGGGTTGACAAGCTTGAGGTTGAATTTATGCTTCGACCATTTTTCTGGGAGGGGGCCTTCCGGGATTTTAGCATCTAATTTCATAAAATCATTTGTTAATCTTACCTGAAATAAAAATAAACCGGCATCACGGCGAACAACAGCGGGACGAGAATGGCAAACAGTACCCCGATGAATTTGAGGGCGGGGGAATACTTCCGGTGCCGGATACCGAGGGTCTGGAATGTACTGTTGAATCCGTGGATGAGGTGATAGGCCAGTCCGATCATGCTGATCACATACAGTCCGGCAATCCAGGGATTTTGAAATGCAAATGCCACTTCGGTATAAAGGTCCTTGTACTCAATTCCGTTGTATTTGACCGTTGGCTCCATTTCCCAGTGCATCTTATACCAGAAATTCTGCAGGTGAATGACCAGGAATATGAAAATTACGCTGCCCAGGATTCCCATGTTCCTCGATGCCCATGTGCTGGTTACGCCCGCATCGTTCATGGCATAGCCGACGGGCCGTGCCTTGCGGTTCTGCAGGGTGATGTACCCGGAAATAATTACATGAAGCAGGATGCTGGCATACAGCAGGTAGGATACAAGATTGATCACCGGTTGATGAGTCATGAAATAGGAATAAATATTATAGGCTTCGCCCCCGTCATTCCTGAAAAGCTGGAAGTTCCCGATGAGGTGAACGATAAGAAAGAGCATCAGGAAGATCCCGGTGAGGGCCATGAGCACCTTCCTTCCAATGGAGCTCATCAGGGTATTGATTAACCAGGTCATAAAAGTTCAATTATTTTTATTTGATCCGAACCGGGGCAAATTAACCAACACCGGATTTTTCGGCAACAAAAAATTTTTAAAATTCAGTTAATGCAATCAAATTAAAACAATAATCTCAAATTTAAGCAACCCGTTACAACTTATTCTTAATTTTTATTGTTCGTATATTAGCTGCTGGAATTCCTGCGTTTTAACATCAGAAAGCCTTCCTGCAGGTTCGGGGATGAGATATGTATTCCGCATTCTGTTATTGTTCCTTTCGGTGTCGATTTTTCACACCCGGCTATCGGCTACGCATATCAGGGCGGGAGAGATCCTTGCACAGATCATCGACTGCAACTCGCTTCGTTACCGGATTGCCTTCGTGGAATATACCGACCTCGGGTCCACCGTATGTCCCGGCGGAGGGGAAATGGATTTCGGGGATGGTTCTGAACCGGTCAGGTTCACGCCTTGTCAGCCTGATTATTATGAAGACCTGGGAGACCTCGTGGCCCTAAATATTTTTTACGTGGAACACACATTTCCAGGACCTGGCATCTATGTCATCCGGTATCTGGAAGCCAACCGGAACGATGGTATCGCCAATATGGATAATTCGGTAAATACCAAGTTCTATGTTGAATCGCAGATCTATATCGATCCATTCCTGAAATGCAACAATTCACCCAAGCTGTTAAATCCACCCCTGGACAGGGCCTGTGTGGGCAAGGCGTTCTATCATAACCCGGCCGCCTTTGATCCGGACGGCGACAGCCTGTCGTATGAAATTACGATTAACAAACAGGATATCGATTACCCGGTGGCCAATTATCAATTTCCCAATGTTTATGACCTCGGGGCCTATCCCGGCGCAACTACGGAAGACGGCCTCGGACCGCCGACCTATACCCTGGATGTAGTTTCCGGCGACCTGATCTGGGATGCCCCTGGGGGTGAAGGAGAATATAACATCGCCTTCCTGATCAAGGAATGGAGGTTTGTGCCGGAACTCGGCGAATGGGTAAAAATGGGATACGTAACCAGGGATATGCAGATCCTCGTTGAAGAGTGCGAAAATGACAAGCCGGAGCTGACCATCCCCAACGATACCTGCGTGAGAGCGGGGACCCTGCTCGAGGCGGATTTCACAGCCATCGACCCTGATGGAGACGATGTTACGATCAGCGCTTTCGGAGGTCCGTTTGAATTGCCCTCATCGCCGGCAAGTTACTCGCCTTCTCCCGATAATCCCCAGCAGTCGCCGGCCGTAACGCATTTCACATGGCAGACCAACTGTGACCATGTGCGCGATCGTGCTTACCAGATAACGGTTAAAGCCAAAGATTCTCCGCCCAAGGAAAAGGGCGCTTCCCTGGTCGATTTTAAAAACTGGTTTATCACCGTTGTCGCCCCCGAACCTGAAGGATTGACGATTACTTACCAGGCAGGCCGGAAGGTCATCTTGAACTGGGATGATTATGAATGCCGCGATAACGCCGAATCCATGCAGATCTGGCGCCGGGTCGATAGTTATCCTTTCGAACCCGGGCCCTGCGATGTGGGAATGCCCTACTATGCAGGCTATGAGCTGATCGGCAGGACAACGATCGACCAGACCGAATTCACTGATAATAATTCCGGGGGAGGACTGGAGTACGGCGCAACCTATTGTTACCGGATCGTTGCGGAATTCCCGCTCCCGAACGGAGGTGAAAGCTATGTTTCCGATGAGGTTTGCGTAACCATTGAGGAAGACCACCAGAGGTTTGGGCCGGTGATCACCAAAGTAAGCATAACGGAAACAGATATGGAAAACGGAGTTGTCGAACTTCAATGGACTTCCCCGTTTGATGCAGACCCGGCGGTATATCCCCCGCCCTATACCTACCGTCTTTACAGGGGTGAGAATGGAAATAAAGACCCGGATGATGCGGTACCTTTTGATGTGAATGATACGGTCTACACCGATACAGGTCTCAATACCCGCGATTACATTTATAATTATTTCGTCGAGGCTTTTGATGTAAATGGTTCGGTGGTCGACAGTTCGGCCTGGGCATCCACCGTCCGCCTGAATACGGAACCCGAAGTAAGCATCATCGGCCTGGTCTGGAATGCCGATGTACCATGGTCGAATAATACTGCCGGTTATCCGTATCATTACATATACCGGAACCGGGCATCTGACGCTGATACTGCAGAATTTATTCTGATCGACAGCGTTAACGTGAACCTGGCAGGATTTAATTACCTGGATTCGGGACAGTTCAACCAGGTTCCTCTCATACAAACGCAGGTGTATTGTTACTATGTTACCACACAAGGATCTTACGGGAATCCCAAGGTGATCGAACCCCTGGTAAATAATTCTCAGAAAATCTGCAGTCAGCCGAATGATACCGTGCCACCATGCATCATTGAAGGGTCATCCATTCAAATCAACAAGGACATCGATTGCCGCACATTCATCAGCGATAAGCCGTGCACCTATGACAGCTATGAGCATTTAGTGGAATGGGAATATGCGGAAAGCGATACCTGTGAAGATGATATTAACAGTTATGAGATTTGGTTTTCAGCCACCGGCGACGAGGATGACTTTTCAAAGATCGCATCGGTAAGCATAAAAAGTTACACCCATAGCGGGCTGAAATCATTTGCAGGATGCTATAAGATCCGGCCGATCGACAGGTCGGGGAATATCGGCGAATTCTCCGAAAAAGTTTGTTATGAAAATTGCCCGCAGTACGAGCTGCCCAATGTTTTCACGCCCAACAACGACGGCTTCAACGATATGTTCCAGGCTTTCAGTTTCCCGTACGATAAATGTCCTCGCTTCGTTAAATCGGTCGACTTCAGGGTCTATAGCCGCTGGGGTGAAGAGATTTTCAGAACGGGAAAAGACGAGGAGACAAGCATTTACATTAACTGGGACGGAAGGACAAGCAACGGCACCATTCTCGCATCGGGCGTTTATTATTATGTAGCTGAGGTAGAATACATTAATGTAGACGATGCCCTGACGAACCAGGAGATTAAGGGCTGGGTTCAAATCCTGCGATAGGTGGATCTGCAAACCGGAAACCAATCAGTGATACTTTTTGACGGAGTCTGCAATTTGTGCAACGGGTTTGTAAATTTTATTATCAACCGCGACCCGGGCGTGAGATTCAGGTTCGCAGCCCTTCAATCGGAAACGGGAAGGAATTTTATAAAACAACACGGAATTGAATATGTTGGACCGGAGTCGATAATTTTGGTGAATAATAAACAGGTATATAAGAAAAGCAGGGCGATTCTTGAGATCTCAAGGCGATTGAATGGTTTTTGGAAGACAATTTATTTTCTCCGGTTTATACCATCATTCGTATTGGATTTTTTTTATGATGTAGTCGCCCGTAACCGGTACCGTTTATTTGGTTTTAAAGATCAATGCCGGCTTCCCACAGCAGAAATCAGGGACCATTTTCTTTAGAACTCCTTCCTGAAATAATTCATTTTAATCTCAGAATATTACATTTCACAAACGAATTTTTGTCAAAAGAAAATTAATTGCCTTGTTTTTAGCCCGATATTTTTAGTTTTGTTTCCCCAAGTTAAACGAACATGAGAGCATATATATTTCCCGGACAAGGCGCCCAGTTCCAGGGCATGGGAAAAGACCTTTATGATCAATCGGAAAAAGCCAGGAAACTTTTTGAATCTGCCAATGATATCCTGGGCTTCAGGATAACCGACGTCATGTTCAGCGGAAGCCAGGAAGATTTAAAGCAGACGAAAGTGACCCAGCCTGCGATATTTATTCATTCGGTGATCCATGCTTTCGTAACCGAAAATTTTAAGCCTGATATGGTGGCGGGGCATTCGCTCGGAGAGTTTTCCGCGCTCGTTGCCAACGGAGTATTAAAATTTGAAGATGGGCTGAAGCTGGTGATGAAAAGGGCCGACGCCATGCAAAAAGCCTGTGAGATCAATCCATCCACCATGGCAGCCATCCTGGGCTTGGAAGATGACAAGGTAGTGGCTATATGCAATACGATCGATGAAGTGGTTGTCCCGGCAAATTTTAACTACCCCGGGCAGCTTGTGATTTCGGGTACCCACGCCGGTATTGAGCTTGCATGCAAAAAACTTCTTGCGGCAGGGGCAAAAAAAGCAATCCCCCTGCAAGTAGGCGGAGCTTTTCATTCGCCCCTGATGGAACCGGCCAGGGAGGAACTCGAAAAGGCCATCATGGATACACAATTCCGCGAACCGGTTTGCCCGATATATCAGAATTACACATCAAGGCCCTCGGTATCTATTGAGGAAATAAAAAAGAACCTCAATCATCAGCTCACCGCGCCGGTCAAATGGACACAGTCGATCAGGAATATGGTCACCGACGGTGCTATAGAATTTATCGAATGCGGGCCGGGGAAGGTATTGCAGGGACTTGTGCGAAAGATCAGGCCGGAGATTACAGCGGTTAGTTTGTGAGGTAAGTATATACAGTAAGGCGTTGGTAAAAAATAGTTGGCAGTTGGCAATAGTCACAGTTGGCAATAGACACAGTTGGCAGTTGGCAATTTCGATGTTCTCGAAGACTTCGATTTAACCAATAACCAATAACCAATAACTAAAATCCATACCTGAAACCACCAGCTAAAAACGACCGGGGATTCATCTAAAAATTTATTCTCCGGGAATTTCCGGATCCAATCTGATTACCGTTCCACGATCCTTCGTCCTCTTCAGCATTTCGGTCACGCTGAATCCGGTAACCGGGTGGATTTCATCCGGGGCAATTTCTGCCAGGGGGACCAGGGCGAACCTGCGGTTTTGGATTTCGGGATGGGGGAGGATGAGGGATTCATCATTCAGGACCAGATCATCATAAAAAAGTATGTCAATATCAATGATCCGGTTATCCCATTTTTTTTTCCGGGTCCGGCCCATGGAAATTTCTATTTCAAGCAATGACGCAAGGAGTTTTTTCGGACTTAATCCGGTTTCAATAATTACAGCCTGGTT
>DATDPY010000282.1:0-11587 GCA_035292565.1 Cyclobacteriaceae bacterium
ATCTTAAACGATCCGGAATCAAGGATCACGCTTTCGTTCTACCGGTATACTCCTGTCAACAATCCGCATTCACTGAGAGACCATCTTTTTTCCGTACTCGATCAGATTGAAGTGTTGGGGAGGATTTATATTGCGACGGAAGGAATCAATGGGCAGGTGAGCGTACCTGAAAATAACATTAATTCGTTCAGGGAGAGATTGCAGGAGATCAGGTTTCTGGATAATATCAGGCTGAACCGGAGCTTTGACGACAATGGAAAGTCATTCTTCAAACTAAAGGTCAAGGTCCGGAACAAGATTGTTGCAGACGGCCTCGAGGATTATTCATTCGATGTAATGAAAAGCGGAGAGCATTTAGATGCTGAAAAACTGAACAAGCTTATTGAATCGGGGAATCCGGTGATCATGGATATGCGAAACCACTATGAAAGCCGGATCGGGCATTTTCAGGATGCCCTGCTTCCCGATGCCAATACCTTCCGGGAAGCGTTGAAGATCGGGGAGCAGATGCTGAATTCATACAGGCAAAGGCCCATCGTCCTTTATTGTACCGGGGGGATCCGGTGTGAAAAGGCCAGCGCATATTTCAAACATAAAGGCTTCAGGGAAGTATACCAGCTCGACGGAGGGATAATCCAGTATGCCCGCGAGGTGAGGGAAAAGAATCTCACCAATTACTTCAGGGGCAAGAACTTTGTCTTTGATGAAAGGCTGGGCGAAAGGATCTCGGATGATGTCATTGCCCTTTGTTATCATTGCGGAAACCCTAGCGATGATTATACGAACTGCAAAAATACAGGCTGTAACCTATTGCATATTACATGTCGTGAATGCCGGGAAAAGATGGAAGGCTGTTGCTCGGAGGAATGCCGGGATATAATTCATCTTTCCCGGGAGGAACAAAAAATTTTACGCAAGGGGAAGGATAAGGGGATCAGAATATTCACCAAAGGGATTCCGTTTGGTAAATGATCCGGAGCATTAATATGGATAGAATGTAGAATTTGACAGTTGGCAGATGGCAATATCCTCGAGGAAATTGAATATTGCCAACTGCCTATTGCCAACTGAAATACAGCTCATCAAACTTTCCGTTATATAATCTCTAACGAATAATTATTGCCCGGCTAATAATTTACATACTCAACTCCCATCCTTTACGGTATTCACGTTTTACAAATGCATTCGCAGGATCGAAATTCGTAATCTTCATATTTCTGGCATCCCAGAGGAGTTTCTTTCTGCCCGGGTACTGATTGGCGGTCTTATTGAAATACTGATAGCTCCTGATGGCCAGGTTGCCCATGAGCACCGCCTCGGTAAATGGTCCTGCAAAACTGAATGGGGAACTGAGCACCGCATTATCATAGCCCTTCAGACAACCATTTACCCATTGTACGTAATGTCCTTCCGGTACACGGGGCAGGATTTTTTGCAGTGACTTCAACTCTTCCATTCTCGTTGTCGGAAGTAGCCTGGGCGCGTCGCTGTAGTTGCCCAGCAATTTTCCCTTCGTTCCTTCAAATATTACTCCGTTATCCAGGAAAGGTTCATCGGGTTTTAATTCCTGCGGGCGTTCAGGCAGCAATCCCCCGTCCATCCAGGTCAGTTTGATATCTCCCTTGCCATCCTTCCTTGGAAACCGGAGATGGATGATTGAAGATGCGGGACAACTTTCATCATAATGGGCAACTTCGAAAAATCCTACCCAGTTCGTTGTAGTACTGCACTCCACTTCCGTGGGAAAATCAATAGGAAGGATCCTGAAAACGGGATCCATAATGTGGCATCCCATATCCCCGAGGGCACCCGTGCCGAATTTCCACCAACCCCTCCAATTAAACGGGACATATGCGGGATTATATTCAATTAAGCTTTCAGACCCGAGCCAAAGATCCCAATCAAGCCCGGCTGGAACATCATGTTTTCCCGAAGGTGCCGGAACACCCTGCGGCCAGACGGGACGGTCAGTCCACGCCCACACCCGGGTTACATCCCCGATCAATCCCGCATTCACAATCTCCTGCATCCTTCGCACCGGTTCATCCGATGCATATTGATTTCCCATTTGTGTAACCACCTTATATTTTACAGCCGCTTCGGCCAGCATCCTTGCCTCGTAAATATCATGGGTTAATGGTTTCTGCACGTATACATGCTTCCCCATCCGCATGGCAGCCATGGCGATATTCGCATGACTGTGATCCGGTGTGGAAATTGTACAGGCATCGATGTTATTTCCTTCCTTTTCAAGCAATACACGGTAATCCTTGTAATATTTCGCTTCCGGAAAATTCTTCTTTGAACCAATGGCCTGACGGTCATCCACGTCACATAAAAAGGCAACTCGGGCATTCGGGCTCTTCGCGCACTCCGTAAGGTCCGATTCTCCCTTGCCCCCGACTCCGATGCCCGCAATATATAAGGTATCACTGGGAGGAACATATCCCCTCCCACCCAGAACAAACCTGGGAACTATGGAAAATGCGGTAACAGTAAGCCCTGCCTTCCGGATGAAATCACGTCTTTGGATTTTCCCCGATGAATCTCTTCCAGTTTTCATAATCATTTCCTTTTGTATAATAATTTAAGTGAAAGATAAAATTTATTTTCCTAATTCAGGAACATCCGGCAATGAATTCATTCGGTAACAGCCTGATACACCAGGACCTGGAATTTTTCGGCGATATCATCATGGATCACGGGATACATCTGAAGCAATAAAACTCCAATGAGGTCTTCTTCCGGGTCGATCCAGAAATGGGTATGGAAGTAACCTCCCCACCACATGTTTCCCACAGACCCCAGCGAAAAAGCCGCACCCTCGTTGCTCAGCAGGCCGAAACCCAGACCGAAGCCATTCTTACCGAACATATCCCCAACCTGGTTCCTCCTGATCAGTTCAATGGTTTTTGGGGAAAGCAACTGGCGCCCGTTATACTTTCCCTCATTGACAAATAACTGGAGGAAACGGGTGTAATCCAATGCCGTTGAACAGAGGCCCGCTCCTCCTGACAAATATTTTTTCTCGCCAGCCACAGGGTAATCATATGACCTGTCGGCCGATGGACTAATGCCTGTTTCACTTTCGGCATATACCACCGTCAGCCGGTCGTTTTTACTTTCCGGCAGAAAGAAATGAGTGTTGTCCATTTCCAGGGGGGTGAAGATCCGTTCACGGAAAAACTCATCCAGGGATTTCCCGGAGACCACTTCGATCAGGCGCCCAAGCACATCCGTATTCAGGCCATAATGAAATCGCTCGCCGGGCTCAAACAACAAGGGCATCCTTCCCATGGAATCCATGGCAGCACTCAGAGTTGTGTTGGTGATGACGAAGCCATCGGGGATATTCACTTTCGCATAAATCTCTTTTAATATCGGGTCGCTGAAGCCGTAACCGATCCCGGATGTGTGGGTTAAAAGCTGGCGGATGGTAACCTCGCCTTCAGCTTTTCTTGAAGTAAAGTTTCCGTCGGGCATCGAACTGACCAGGATCTTCGGATCCCTGAATGCAGGGATATATTTTGAGACCGGGTCGTCGAGGAGGAATTTACCGTCTTCAAACAGCATCATGGCGGCAGTGCTGGTGATGGCTTTGGTCATGGAAGCGATTCGGAAAATATCATCCGTCCGCAGGGTATCCCCGTCTTCCATATCCCTGAAACCAAATGATTTATGGTAAACGATATTTCCTTTCCTCGCAACCAGGGCGACCGCCCCGGGGATCCATCCTTTATCCATATATTCCGCTATCAGCCCGTCGATTTTCGCCAGGCGCTCTTCCGACATGCCCACGGCTTCGGGTTGTCCGGGTGAAAGCCGGAAATTTGTTTCGGAATTCTTTACTGCCTGGCCGCATCCGGTAAACAGGATGCTAACCAGCGTATAAATGAGAATTTGCTGAGCAATTTTTTTCATGTGCACAAAAATTAGGAATGATAAAAAATTATACATGGCCCGGAATAAATATTATCTTAACTTGTATTATGAATTTAACAAAAACATTTTACTTAAATGATCCGATCAATCCTAAAATTAACACTCATTTTTTTACTGACCTTATTTCCAACCGCATTTTATGGCACAGGCTATGAACATAAAAAATCAGGCCGGAATCTCACGGCCCGCGAAGTGGAGGAAGTCATCAAGAAACAGGTAAACTGTAGCTGGCAGGAAAAAACCGTCGATACCTTTAAAGCCGGCGATCCCGATACGGAAGTAACAGGCATTGTCTGTACTTTCATGGCCACCATGGACGTCCTGTACAAGGCAGTCGCGACGAACTGTAACCTAATCATCACCCATGAACCGATATTTTATAATCACCTCGATGAAACTTCCCAATTCAGCAATGATGACGTGGTGGAGGCAAAGAAAAAATATATCAGCGACCATGGGTTGGTGATCTGGAGGTTTCATGACCATATTCACATGATGAAGCCCGACGGGATTATGGAAGGAATGATCAACAAGCTGGATTGGGCCGGCTATAAAACCGACGAACCTCTTATCTTCCGGATCCCCGAAACAACGGTCGGGGAATTATCGGATGCCTTGAATCATAAATTCAGCAGGGCAACAATCAGGATCGTGGGCGATCCCGCTATGAAAGTAAGCCAGGTAGCCTATGCTGCCGGGGCGCCGGGGTATATGTTTCATGTCATGTTCCTGAAAAAAGATAATGTTGATGTGCTGGTAGCTGGAGAAGTCCCTGAGTGGGAGTCAATATCCTATGTCAGGGATGCGTCCTCACTGGGGATGAAAAAGGCTATGATCCTGATCGGGCACGTGAATTCCGAAGAATCAGGAATGGAATTCTGTTCGACCTGGCTGAAAGGATTTATTAAAGATATACCGGTAAACTTCGTTCCGGCCGGCGATGCATTCGTTAATCGCTGAACTGTAACAAAATATTGGGGTGTATAGATTATATTTGTTTTGAAACCTTAAACTGAAATAACCATGAAATTACGTTTATTGATCATCCCCGGCGTGATTTTAAGCGCTTTCCTGTTCATTCGATCGAATGGAATGCAGGAAGTGCCGTCAGTCCATGACCTGGAAGGAACATCAAAATTTACAATTCCTGGCGATGTCCAGCCGATCATCCAAAAGTCATGTTTCGGCTGTCATAACCAGGAATCTAAAAACGACAAAGCCAAGGCGAAGCTGCAGTTCGACCTGCTTGAAAAAATGCCAAAAGCAAAGCTTGTTGGCGCGTTGTCGAAGATCAATGAAATGGCATCGTCAGGGGATATGCCTCCGGCCCCTTTTCTGGAAAGATTTCCCAATGCAAAACCGACTGATGAAGAAAGGCAGAAGCTTGCCTCCTGGAGCAAGGAAGCCGCCGGCGGCATGATGAAGAAAAAGGCCGATGCAAAATGAGCTGGAAATTGATTCTGGTTATCATCGCAGTTTTGCTGATTGTTATACAGTTTATTAATTCGAAATTACCCCAAACCGCCGATGCGGGCAGTCAGGATTTGTTCGTCACAGAAAATGTTCCGGATGAAGTCCGTGCCCTGATATCCCGGTCATGTTATGACTGCCATTCCATGGAAACAAAATACCCGTGGTACAGCTACGTTGCCCCGGTGAAATGGATCATCAAACATGATATAAACTGGGGGCGCGGGGGAGTAAACTTTTCGGACTGGGGCTCGCTGGATGACATTGACAAGGTCGAGAAACTTGGAGAGATCAGCGAAGTAATTGAAGCAAGGGAGATGCCCCTGAAAAAATACCTGATCTTGCATCCGGAAGCCAGATTAACTACGGATGAACGGCAAAACATCATCCTCTGGGCTGATTCCACCGCTGAAAAATATTTCGAATAAGGATCGACCATTCATTTTGATGAGTAAAAGCCACATCCGTTATTGTGGCTTTTTTATTAATGTTGGCAATTGCGGTCAATGATGAATAACTTTATCCTGCAATTCGGGCTTTTTATACTCATTTTTTAGTATCATGAATTCAAAAGAACGCGTCAAAACATCCTTAAGTCATAATAATCCTGACAGGATAGCCATCGATTTCGGCAGTACGCCGGTTACGGGCATTCATGTTCTGGCCATTGAGAGACTCCGATCCTATTATGGACTCAAGAAAAAGCCTGTCCGTGTAGTAGAGCCCTATCAGATGCTGGGCGAAATCGAGGATGATCTGGCAGAAATACTTTCCATAGATGTCATTGGCCTGAGCCCGCCGAATAATATGTTCGGCATCCGGAATAACGGGAAGCTTCAGGAATTCCGGACTTTCTGGGGCCAGGTGGTGCTTTTTCCGGAAGATTTCAATACGACGCTCGATCCGGCCGGGGACCTCCTGATATACCCGGAAGGCGATACAACAGCCGCTCCCAGTGCGAGGATGCCTAAGACGGGTTATTTTTTCGACGCCATCATTCGCCAGGAACCAATTGTTGAAGACAAACTCGATCCTGCCGATAACATCGAAGAATTCAATCCTGTATCGGAGGCCGATCTTGATTACTGGAAGGCCGAAGTTGACAAAGCCAGGAAGTCAGGGAAAGCCGTGGTGGCGAATTTCGGCGGGACGGCTTTCGGGGACATCGCACTCGTTCCCGGGTTAAACCTTAAGAAGCCTAAGGGTATCAGGGATGTGGCGGAGTGGTATATGTCGGTCGTTATGAGACCGGATTACATTCATACGGTTTTCGAAAAGCAAAGTGAAATCGCGCTGGAGAACCTCAAAAAAATATTTGCCGTGGTGGACAACCATGTAGACGTGGTATTTTTATGCGGTACGGATTTCGGTACGCAGGACTCGCAGTTTTGCTCGAAGGAGACATTGCATGAACTTTTCGTTCCATATTACAGGAAAATAAACGACTGGGTCCATAATAATACCTCTTGGAAAACCTTCAAGCATTCCTGCGGTTCGGTCGAGCCATTCATCAACAGCTTTATCGAGGCGGGATTCGATATCTTAAATCCGGTGCAGGTGAATGCCAAGGGAATGGAACCCGTCCATTTAAAAAAAACTTACGGCGACCAGATCGTATTCTGGGGGGGTGGCGTAGATACCCAGGTTACACTGCCCTTCGGCACCCCGGAAGAAGTTACCAGGCAGGTAACCGAACATTGCCGCATATTTTCAGAAAACGGCGGATTCGTCTTTAATACGGTACATAATATCCAGGCCAATGTGCCGGTTCAAAATATTATTGCAATGATCGACGCCATTAAAAAATTCAAATAACGATTCATGAAAAAGATCTCCCGGTCAGCAATCATCACCAACGGGAATATCACGCCGGTCATCGTCAATTATTACATTGAAAAAGGCTTTGCGGTAGCCGATTCATTGTTCACCAAAAATGAAGTTCAGGAAATCAGGGACGAATGCATACAAATATTCAGGGGTAACCGTGGAAATGTCGAGGGCATACTTCCGGTCCCTGGGGGCCTGGATGATTTCGGGATCATCCGCCGGTACAATGCAATTCATTTTCCCCACAAGATCTCGGAAACCATTCTCAAATATGTCAAACACCCGAAGGTTGCCAGGGTGCTGAAGACCATCGTAAGCCAGAATGTAAAATGCATGCAGAGCATGTTATTTGTCAAGGGCCCCGGAAAACCCGGACAATCATGGCATCAGGATGAATATTACATTCCCACCCGGGACCGCTCTCTTACCGGGGCATGGATAGCGATTGATGATGCCGACGTAGACAATGGTTGTCTATGGGTGATTCCGGGTTCCCAGAGGGATGGATTCATCCATAAAATCGTGCCATCCGAAAGCAACGAATATAACGAGCAATATTCCTGTGAACTCATTCCCTTTATCGAGGATGATGCGATTCCGGTGGAAGTGAAAACAGGGAGCGTGGTTTTTTTCAATGGCTACCTTTTGCACCGGTCGCTTAAAAATAAAACTCCCGATCGTTCGCGCATGGCCCTGGTCTCGCATTATATGAGCGCCGAGTCAATGCTTCCGTGGAATTGGGATGGAAGGATCACATTGAAAGAGGACATGAGGGACATTATCATGATCACGGGAAAGGACCCCTATGCAGAAAAAGGCACTGAAAGCATCACATTCCCGTACCTGCGCGGGGAACAATCCTCCAATGGCATACCGGCAGGGCCGGGTAAAAATAAATAATGCAGTGATCTGTCAGGTTCGGGATGAAAGCCGATGGCCTGTTATGCCTATTCAGCATATTTTTATTTCGGTCAATTTTCATTATTTTTCCGGTATCTGACCGCCCGTTTCCTGCTGAAAAGCCTTTTGCTGAGCGTGGTCATGTTTTTTGAGCATTGCAAACTTGAAATTCACTGATATTTTTTCAGGTATTCAACATTTTTATGAACAAAAAGCAAAAATTCAGGAATTTGCTAAACGGCATCAGTCTGGGAGAATTTAAATTTTTCAGACCTATCCTGATGCATTTTGCCGCCCGTTTCAATCGCACAACCTACGATAAATTCGCTTCCGACCACAGGGTCCTTGTCGACAGCAACATCAGGGCGATGGAATTTTTTAATACCGATATGGTGAGTCTGATCTCTGATCCCTATCGAGAAACTTCGGCGTTTGGAGCGAAAGTCACCTATCCACACGACCAGGTGCCCAGGTGTGAATCGCCGATAATAAAGACAATTTCAGATGTAAAAGACCTTAAAAGCCCCGATGTTTATGCCAATGCAAGGACTCTTGACAGGATTAAAGGAGCGAGGAAATACGATCAAATGCTAAAAGGCACGGTACCCGTTAGCGGCTGGGTGGAGGGCCCTCTGGCGGAAGCCTGTGACCTCGCCGGCGTAGACCACATGCTTATACGACTGATGGAGGATCCTGACTTTTCGAATATTCTTCTCGACAAATGCCTGCAAACCGGGAAAGATTTTGCACAGGCTCAAATCCTCGAAGGCTGCGATATCATCGGGATCGGGGATTCCATTTGCAGCCAGATCGACCTGGATACGTACAATTTATATATTAAAGAACGCCACAGGGAGCTCATCAATTTTATCCACGAAACCGGTTCGTTGGTCAAGCTGCATATATGCGGCGACATCACCCATTTATTGCCTTCGCTGAACGATCTCTGCGCCGACATCATCGACCTCGACTGGCAGGTGAACATGGACCACGCCTTCGAAGCGCTGGGTCCGGATGTGGTGCGGGGAGGGAATATCAATCCCGTCACGATCCAGGAAAAGACGAAGGATGAAGTATACTCCCTGACCCGGAGCCTTCTCGAATCCGAAAATGGGCGCAAGCACCTGCTGGCAGCCGGCTGTGAAATAACCGTTAATACTCCTGTTGAAAATCTTATGGCGATGCGCGATGCATCCCAGTAAATAAATATACTATGAACGAATTGCTTGAAAAAATTTCGCATTGTGTCGAATTCGGAAAGATCAATAAAACATCGCCTTATCCTCCCGATATGAAGGGCATGGATGGGGCGGATGAGCTGACCATTGAAGCTCTTGCGCAGAAAATCCCTGCAAATGATATCCTGCAATTGGCCCTTGTTCCCGCCATGGCACGGGTAGGTGTTAAGTTCAGGGAAAATAAAATATTTGTCCCGCAGGTTTTAATGTCGGCAAAGGCCATGGGCACTTCCATCATACATTTAAAACCTTATTTCCAGAGCGGAGAGGTAAAAAGAAAAGGGACCTTCATCATTGGAACGGTAGCCGGCGATCTGCATGATATTGGAAAGAACCTGGTCGCCATGATGGTTGAAGGGAATGGTTTTGAAGTAGTAGACCTGGGAACCGATGTCGGGGCTGAGCGTTATATCAATTCCCTGAAAGAACACCCCGGAAGTTCAATTGGCATATCCGCCCTTCTCACCACGACGATGGTAAATATGGAATCGATTGTGAAGGAAGTGAAACACGCAGTACCAGGCACAAAGGTTGCCATCGGCGGGGCGCCGGTAAATGATGATTTCCGGAAAAAGATCGGCGCCGATTTTTATTCCCCCGACCCTCAGGGCGTGGTGGAATATCTCAATTCCATGGCTTGATGCGATGGTATGAGCAAGGAAACATTATATTATGCATTTCAATGCAGACAAACCGATGTCATTCCCTGGGTGCCTTTCGTTGGGTGTCACGCAGGAAATCTTATCGGCCTGGGTGCAGATCAATTCCTTGCCAAGGAAGAAAATATTTTTAACGGCGTTTCCGCAGCCATAGAGAATTACGAGCCCGACGGGATCCCGGTCATGTTCGACCTCCAACTCGAAGCAGAGGCGCTAGGCTGCAGACTTCAATGGAATTCCAAAACACCTCCGGCTGTTGTCACTCACCCGGTTGCCGATGGACGACACTTGAATGACCTGAAGATCCCCACTGCCGATTCTCACAGGATCCCGCTGGTATTGAATTCGGCGGCCAGGCTGAAAAGGAAATACCCCGACACAGCTTTATACGGGCTCGTCACCGGACCATTCACCCTGTCGCTCCACCTGGCGGGGACGGATATATTCATGAAAATGCTCGAGAGTCCTCCCGAAGTAAACGACCTCATGGAATTCAGTACTGAAGTTGCCGAAGCCATGACGGCCTACTATATCGAGGCAGGCTGCGATATCATCGCATTGGTCGACCCGATGACAAGCCAGATTGATCCCGCTTCCTTCAGCCGATTCGTTTCACCCTACGCGACAAGGATTTTTGAATACGTTCACCAGAAGCGGAAGTTCAGTTCTTTTTTTGTCTGTGGTCATGCCCAGCAGAACATTGAGGCGATGTGCCTTTGCAAGCCTGACAATATTTCCATAGACGAAAATATTCCCCTGGAATATGTAAAGACGGTGGCCGGGAGCCATCATCTAAGTTTTGGCGGCAACCTCCGCCTCACGACAGTTTTGCTGCATGGCAGTGAAGAGGATTCGATGCGGGAAGCGCTGGAATGCATGGACACCAGCGGAAACCGGGGATTCATCCTTTCACCGGGCTGCGACCTCCCCTACGACACACCCCCGAAAAATATTAAGGCCATTACGAGACTCATTCACGATCCCTACCTTCAGGATGTAACCCGGATGCTGGTCAGGAAACCGGAGGATGCCGAGCATCTCGACATGAAAGATTACGGTATTTCCGGCAAGGTGATCGTGGATATCATCACCCTCGATTCCGAATCATGCGCACCATGCCAGTACATGGTGGAGGCTGTGAAGCGGGTCGCCCCGCACTTTGAAGGTATCGTGGAATGGAGGGAACACCCGATCAAAAAGCTGGAAGGTTTATCCTTCATGTCATCCCTGATGGTTAAAAATATTCCGACCATATGCATCGACGGCAAGATCTCTTTCGTTTCCAGGATACCGCCACAGAACGAACTGATCATGGCCATCCAGAAAAGGATTAATGAAAAGCTGCGGCTGAAGATACGGTCAGGAAAAGGCGAGATCATGGTTTTCGGTAAAAACAGGGAAGAAGCTGACGAATTGCTTGTCAGAATTGGGAAAGCCCTGGAGGAAACGGCCAGGGATATTCCGGTAAAAACCTCCTTCGACCCGAACCAGGTCGCAGCATATGGCATCGTACGGACGCCTGCAGTAATTGTTGCCGAATATAAACTCAAG
>DATDPY010000283.1:0-8617 GCA_035292565.1 Cyclobacteriaceae bacterium
GTACGCAAGCCATCGTTTGGAGTAAACCTGTCGCCGGGATGGTAGGTGGCATTAGCTATTGGATATTAGATATTAGATATAACTATTTTTATTTCAGCGTTCGAGTCTGAAAACAATGGGTATTGACATGTAAACTCTTACCGGCCGGCCTCTTTGCTTACCGGGCTTCCATTTCGGGGCGCTGCTGATAACCCGGATCGCTTCTTCGTCACATCCGCTTCCGATGCCTTTCACAACCTGGATGTCAGTGAGGGAACCATCCTTTTCCACTACAAACCGAAGCGTGACTCTGCCCTGGATATGCAGTTGTCGGGCAACTTTAGGGTATTTCAGGTTGTTCTTGATATATTGATAAAACGAACTCAGACCGCCATAGGGCTCAGGGTCCTCTTCTGATTTAATGTGAATTACATCGGCAGGTTCATCGCTGATGGGTGGAATATCAATAACCGGAACCGGGCCGATTGACAGGTCTTCCGTAAATGCATTATCCAGGATAAATGTTTCATTAATTACCTCAACTTCATCTATTACTTCACGGATCTCCGGCATACTGATTTTTGGAGCCGGAGGTTCCGGCATAACTATATTTGGAATGTCAGGAAGAGCCTCAAAAATATTTTCGTCGTTCGACAGGTCTAACGGTCCGGACCCATCGTAAAAATTTAATTCGAATGCCGAGAGTACCAGCAATATGCTCATGCAAAAGCCGATATTCAGGAATAAAGCCGAGTTCCTCTTTCGAGTCCTCTCCCTCCATTCCTTGTATGCCAGAATTTCATGAAGCTCATTATTTTTTCCGCCAACCTCTGGTTCAGGCTTGCCTGCGTTTTCGGGGTTATTAAGGTTTTTGGTTTTCATAATCTGAATATTTATGGTTAGCATGCATGGTACTCTTATATTCAGTAGAAATGACACCTGCCCTAATAATAAGTACGACGTTTCAGAAAATTAGTTTTTACGTTCTCTTAGAAGGGACCCTGAACACAGTGAATTACCTGACGCATGTATACCGGCTATCTGATTAAGAAAATCTTCGAATCAGCCTAATCCTGATTGTTTGATGTCCTGATAAAATAAATAGCATTATCCGGGGTCACTATTTCCCTCAGATTAGAATATCGTGGATTTTTTATATTCTCTATATTCAGGGAACCTTTTGAGCAATTCCATTTCTTCAAGGTGCCTCCAGAACAAGACATTCGAAATAAATAAAATCGAAAGAAACATCGAAAAAAGTGATTCAAAAAAAACCGGCAATCCGATCAGCCACATGATAAATCCCAAATACATAGGGTGCCTGATTTTTGAATAGATTCCCCGGGTGATAAGATCGCCCTCATAGCTTTCCAAAGACTTGATCGTAAATAAAGAAATAAAAAAGACAAGTACTCCAAGGCTAAACATCAGGATACCTGAAAATCGCACAACATCCGGAAGGTTTAATTGATAAAAGTCAAGCCTGCACAACTCAAACCACGACATCCATAATAATGTCATATTGATCAGGATAATTATAAAAGACAACTTGCCAGGTAATATGATCTTCCTTGATTTAAATATTTCATAAGATAGTCTGATCAAATGGGTGATCAGGCAAATGATTACCCATAGAAAAAAAAGTTGTTTTTCATTCATATATTTAGATTAAAAAATCCTGCGAACTGTTGATGGATAATCGCCTCAAAGGCATTTCAGCTTCATCAAAACCAAAAAAAAAATCCTAAACCACCAAATGATTTTGAATACCGATATTTTTCAACCCTATGGACATTCCAAGTAATCCTTCCAAAGTCGGTTGAATATATTTTCCCATTATCTCCGGCTATCCAGCCATGTATGCTTTAATCATTTGTCAGGTTATCCAAGTCACTAAATTTAGTGCACTCAAATTTTTCACGCAAGCCGGTATTCTTATTTTATTTATAATCAGGAATCAAAGCACATATTGATTTATATGATATTGGAATAATACCATAAAGCGCCTGCTTCTATGCAATGCACCTTATTCGGTGTTTACCTTCACATCCTTGAACATATATGGGTTGTCACTGATCCTCAAGGTTTTACCGCTGGCAGTGGTCACATTCCTGAGCGAGACTTCTTTTGTTCTGACATAAGGAAATTTCTCCTGGCAGGAATCATTGGTCATTTCCGGATTGAAATTTGCGAAAATGGCAGGACCCAAGTAATCTTCAGAATGATTGGAGTCGTCGATATGAAGGTTTTCGATGGTGATCCGTTCCGGCATATAACAGGTGTAACCGAAATCATGCTGCCCTGAATTAGATCCACCGATCAGGCTGGCGCTGGTTGGATTGCCTCCGGCCGGTACGAAGACACAGTTGCGGATAACGAATTCTCCCTGCCATGTACTGCCATAATCGCTGCGAAGATTAATGAGGTTCCTCCCCCGAATGGTGGAGTTTTCCACTGTTAAAATTCCGTTGCCGATGGCATTGATTCCCATGTGTCCCAGGGTTGAGTTACGGATGATTGCATTGGCTACCCCCATATGGGCATCAAACCGGGAAAAAGTGCAATGGTCATATACAAGATTTTTGCAGTAGTTGGATCCCATAATTCCCCAGTACCTTCTATCATTGATATCATTTGTCTGACTGCAGTTCACGAATGATACATTGTGGGCACGGTTGACAGAGATATCGTAGGTACCCATGGTGACGGGTACTCCCGCCGAGCCAATGGTCCGGTACGTTTTGTGTCCTGTAAGGATAGTATTCCGAACGGTCACATAGGAGCAGTCACGGATATTTATGAAACCACCATAGGGTGCACCCTGTTCACCTTCGCCGACGACATTATGTTTCAGCCCGTCTACCAGAACATTGGAACGCCTGATGGCAATACCCCGGCTGTAGTAGGTGTACTTCGATTCCGCACTATTGGCAATTGTTGTAAATCGTCCTCCCGTGATCGTTAGCGTCGTCTCGTCAATGGGAAGAGCAGTGATTTCCGTGATCTGGTTAAAGTCCCAGATGATCGGAGTTTCCATATGAACATTACCGTTCTTGTCGACGATAAAAATATCCGTCTGTGGGGATCCATTGTTTTGATTCGGTCCAAAGCGGATATAGCGCCTTACGTGGGAGTCGGTAACAGTAACCAGGCAGGTTCCAGGAAAAGAGAAGTCGATTTTCTGCTGATTTCTCTTCAGGGAAGATATCCCTTCAGGTTTGAACGGTCGCAAGCCGGAATTAACCAGGAAAACATGTGCTTGAAGGTTTTCAACATCTGTGTCGTCAATAATAAATTCTGCCGTACCGAAATCAGTGTCGGTCCGGATAACTGCCGTACGGTTCTTGCCTCCAATGTAGTAGGTGGCCCCCTTGTCGGCTTTCACCGAAAGACCGTGCTGGTTGGCAAACGCATGGGTCGCTGCGATAGCGTCTATATCATCGGTCTTGCCGTCTCCCCTGGCGTCAAAGTCGCTATAGCGGACCAGCCCGCTAGCTTTAAATTTAAGGTTATCCTTTTTGGAAACTTGGATAAGCAATTCCCCATTTTCATTTGTGAGTACCTGGGTTTTATTTTTATTTGATTCTATTGTTACATTTTCAGGAAGGTTTTCCGTCTGTCCAATTGCCAAACCTACACCGGAAAATAGGAAGTAAAATAATAGCACATATTTAATCATGATCGGGTTTTTAGAGTTATCTATCTCATAAAAATCAATTTGATTATAACGTTTTTAAAATGTTTGTCACAAATATAAAGGTTAATATTCCTGTCTTTACTTCAAAATATAAACCCATACTTCCTATAACTGCCATCCAATTTGACTATAGTATATTATTCTTTGCTTCCACATTGCTAACTGTCGGATCTTTGAGAGATCTAAAGCTGATCTTACTTCCTTCGATCGCTTCAGTGCTTTCCCTGAAGCGAAAAAACCCGGTTTGCCCGGGTTAATTTCTGCTTCATGCGAGCCCCCAGTCGGATTCGAACCAACGACCCGCTGATTACAAATCAGCTGCTCTGGCCAGCTGAGCTATGGAGGCTTTTTTTCTGGTCGACTGCAAAAGTAGGCAGGATATCTTAATTAGGGAAACAGGAGGATTAAATTCTTGTTGGTCACTGGTTCCTGGTTACTGGTTTCTGGTTAATTCGGATTCTTCGATGACACCGAAACTGCCAACTTCAAAATCTCCAACTTCCTGATCTAACCACCAACCGATTTCTTATTAAAACGAAGCTCTAGCGGATATCGAAATTGCCAACTGCCGGCTATATTCCCGACAGGCACCTGAATACTGCCGAAATATAAAACAACGCGGAAAAATCAACTTTTAATCAGGATCTTCAGTTCTTCTTTCAATTCATTGAGTTGCGCGGTAGCTTTCTCGATCTTAATGTTGAATTCAGCCCGAAGCTTGTCGGCGGTATCCGATTCCCTGAAGAAATCAAGGTTGTTCTTCCAGATCGCAATATCGTTATCAATCTTGTTGATCATTTTCCGGATCTCCATTTCCTTTCTCTGCAGCTTCCTGTCACTATCGGGGCGGGATTTGATCTTGTTGATCTCCGCTGAGAATTTCATCTCGGATTTCTGTTCCTCGGAAACATCGGCCGATTCAAGGAATTTTTCTGCGATCGTAGTATATCTTTTCTGAATTTTCTTAATGGCATTCCTGGGGACAAAGCCCGTCTGTTCATATTCGCCTTGAAGGACTTGGAATCGTTCAACATCAAATATATTTTCCGAAACCATTTTTTCCATTTCGGCGCAGATCTCTTCCTTTTTTCTCAGGTTGTTAACATATTCGACTTCCACCTCCTTGCTGTGCTTGCGGCGGTTTTCGAAAAATTCATCGCAGGCTTGCTTGAACCTGTCGAAAATCATAGCCTTATCCTTTTCAGGCACCGGCCCGATATCTTTCCAGGCCAGCTGCAATTCCTTTAATGCATTGGCCGTACCTTCCCAATCCTGAGAGTCCTTCAGGGCAATTGCTTTATTCACCAGATCTTCCTTTAGCCGGAGATTTTCTTCCCGCTTTCCCTCCAGGGTTTTAAAGAATTTGTTTTTGTTGCTGAAAAAAGTCTTGAAAGCGGACCAAAAACTTTTATTAATCGTTCGGGTTTGTTCCCTGGGCAATCCTCCGATCGTCTCCCATTTTTTCTGCATTTCAAGGATTTCCCTGGTTTTATTGTTCCATTCTGAAATGCTTTCCGATGTGAAAGTCTTAAAGCTTTCGAGATTTTCAATCAGTTTTTTCTTGCTGTCGAGATTTTCCTGGTAGCTCTTTTTCAGTTCATGGATGAATTCCTTGCGTCGCGAATAGATCTGGTCAGATGCAGCTTTAAATCTCTGCCATACCGCTTCCTGCTGGTCCGAAGGCACGGGGCCGATATGTTTGAATTCTTCATGAAGATCATTGAGTTCTCGGATTGCCTCACGAAGGCTTTTTTCCCTGGTAAGCTTTTCAGCCTTATCGCAGATTTCAATCTTCGCTTCAAGGTTTTTCTTGCGATCGAGCTCCTTGAGTTCAAAATAGATTGAACGCTTGTCATAAAACCGGTCGAGTAAGGCGTTATAGGAAGCCCATAACGACCTGACGACTGGTCCCGGTATCGGACCGATCGATTTCCATTCCTGCTGTATTTTCTTTAAAGCCCCGATGCTCGCCGTCGTCTCTTCAGAGTCGACCAGCTTTCGCAGGGTTTCGAGGAGTTCATGCTTCTTCTGCAGATTGACCTCCTTCTGCTTTTCGAGATCAGAATAGTAGCTTGTTTTTTTCGATTTGTACCGGTTCAGGAGCGCTTCGAATCGATTGTCAGTTTTGTCGTTTTTGTAGTCGAAATTTTTATCATTTCCACCATCCTTAAGGTGTTTTTCCAGCGCTGTCTTGCGGTCATTTTCCAACAGGACCTCAAAACAATCTTTTAAAAGATATATTCTTCTCTCAACAGCCTTTAAGTTATCATTACCCAGGATCCTGCCGAGCTCTTCGACAATTTCCTCCTTGCTGAGCCTGTGATAATCCTTTTCTCCAGCCGTGATTTCTTCCACATCTACGCCGGAATTGTCCACCTGTTCCTTAGGAATGTCATTGGATTCCAAAGGAGAAATTACATCTGTACCGGCTATTTCCGGTTCCGCTCCTGGTCCGGGATCTTCCTCTGCTTCTATGGCATCGTCAGGGATCTCATCGAATGATCCTGGGCTGGGTGTAATTCCCTCTTCATTGCTGGGGAAAATATTTTCCGGATTGTTATTGGGGACCTGGTTGCTTCCGGAAACGTTATCCCGGGTTGTTTCAGCGAAGGTTGTCATTTTATGTTTAATATTAACAGATTTAAGATCTGTACCAATTGCAGAACTGACCAGTAAGAAATTTTCGGAAGAATTTACCTTTATCGTAGGATTGTACTCTAAGATTTCCTCCGCAGAATCCTCTGTCAGCCCTTTTTCATCACGTAAATTATTCATTATTTCTCAAATCAACGCGAATTTCTTCAATAAATCGAATTTATGGTAATAAATTAATTCAATCGGGGGTCCTGAGGGTAATTGGAGAACATTCGGAATTTGCCTCCCATATCTTCCAAAAGTTTCTTCCAGAGTTCCCGCGGTTCCATATCAAATACCTGGTTTGCGCTGGCTTTATTTACAACGATCCATGATTTTTGTTTCAATTCATTTTCAAGCTGTCCGGGGGCCCATCCGGAATAACCGACAAAAAACCTGAAGTCATTATTATTCACCAGCCCCGTATTCATCATAGCCAGC
This sequence comes from Cyclobacteriaceae bacterium, assembly GCA_035292565.1. Lineage (GTDB taxonomy): Bacteria > Bacteroidota > Bacteroidia > Cytophagales > Cyclobacteriaceae > DATDPY01. The sequence continues at coordinate 6,752 of DATDPY010000283.1, forward strand.
AATTGTTCAAAGTTTCCACCCCAGTTGATATCGCTGGTTACCTCGATGCTTCCTTCAAGCTCAAAATTTCCTCTGTAAATAAAATGTAGTGTATCCTGCTGCACCGGGCCGCCTACATACAGCGGAGCGCTGAACCCCTCAATCCCATCAATTGCCTCTTCAAATTTTAAAACGGAAGGTTTATTCAAGACAAATCCTATGGAGCCTTCCTGATTGTGTTCACAGAGAATTACTACGGTCCGCTCGAAATTCGGGTCCGGAAGTAGCGGTTCCGAAATTAACAGATCCCCTTTTTCCGGTGTGATGGGTTTCTGGTAATTAAAATAATCCATATCCTGGTTCGGCATGCAGTGTTCTTTTAAAAGATGCGATTATATTTTGCCTGGCCCCATGATTACAAATCATACTAATTCCCTAAGGAATTCCAAATAAAAATATTTCTTTTACACATATATTTAAGCAATAATAATCCGGGCAAGATAATTCCTTAAAAAATTTTAAAATGAAATTAAAGATAGCCGACATACGTAAGGAATATCTGAGGAAAAAACTTTCCATTTCGGATGTGCATGCCGATCCCATGGAACAATTCAACCAATGGCTGACGGAGGCTATCGATGCTGATATCCCGGAGCCCACTGCCATGTGCCTGTCCACCGTAAGCGAATCCGGGGTCCCGTCATCAAGAATGGTGCTGCTGAAAGATGCCAGGGACGGCAAATTCTTTTTTTATACGAATTACAATAGCAGGAAGGGCAGGGACCTGGACAATAATCCAAATTGTTCAATCACTTTTTTCTGGCCTGGACTCGAAAGACAGATCAATATCACGGGTATTGCCGAGAAGGTATCTCCTGAAACTTCCGATGCATATTTCAACACGCGGCCATGGTCGAGCCAGATCGGGGCATGGGTTTCTCCCCAAAGTATGCCCATATCATCAAGGATCGTAATCCTCCGGGAATTCATCCTGTTGTCGGCCCGGTACGTTGGCCGGAATGTTCCCCGCCCGCCTCATTGGGGAGGATACGCCGTAACCCCTTCCGTGATCAGCTTCTGGCAGGGCAGGCCAAGCAGGCTGCACGACAGGATCCAGTACCGGTTAGAAAATTCGGGGACCTGGATAAAGGAACGCATTGCACCGTGACCGGTCATTATCTTACCAGGTATGCCTATCCCGTGGAATTCCTCGGGGAGATAGAACCGTCGAAAGACCTTGGCATCGTTGTGGCTATTCCCTGTTTTGCAGAGGAAAATCTGTTAAACACGCTTCAAAGCATTCTCGAATGCAGCAATCCGGGCATAAATGTGGAAGTAATCGTTGTCATCAATCATCCCGCAAACAGTCCGGGTGAAATTGTACGCCTTAATGAAAGCACATTTTCCGGGGCGACGGCCTGGTCGAAGGAAGCAAATTCCGATTGGTTGCGCTTCCATTTTATCAGGGCATTCGACCTGCCGCCGAAAATTGCCGGAGTGGGGCTCGCGCGTAAAATAGCCATGGATGAAGCGGTCAGGAGATTTATCCGGGCCGGGAATCCGCATGGTATCATTGCGAGCATGGATGCGGATTGCACCTGTGAAAAAAATTACCTTGAAGCCATCAAAAGTCATTTCCGGGAGAATCCTCAATCCTGCGGGGCAAATATCTATTTCGAACACAATTTGTATGAGGGAGATTCCCGTACCACCAACCTCGGAATATTATATTATGAACTTCATCTCAGGTATATGGTACATGCGCTTCGATTTGCAGACTTTCCTTATGCATTCCATACGATCGGGTCGTGTATGGCGATTCCTGTAAATATTTACCAGAAACAGGGCGGGATGAATACCAGAAAAGCCGGCGAAGACTTCTATTTC
>DATDPY010000284.1:0-4754 GCA_035292565.1 Cyclobacteriaceae bacterium
AAATGCCCTGGGCATCGGGATGGAATTTTCATTCGACGGATCTTTCAGGGAAAAGTCCGAACGTTCAGGGACCCGGTACAGCCCCTTCATTTTTGCGCCGGCTTTGGGGCACGCCTTCATTTTCGGTAAGTTTTCATTCACACAGCAGTTTGCCTGGTATGCATACAGGCCATTCCCGGAAAATGATTATAAATTTTTTCAGCGTTATGCCATTTACTACCAGGCTGGAAAAATAATCAGCATTGGATTTTCGTTAAAAGCGCATGCACAGGTTGCGGAAATAATGGATGTAAGGGCGGGATTTGTATTTTAATAAAACAAATTAAAGATTTACCCGGGATGAAAATTTTATTTCAATTATGCTTCTTTATTTCCGCATTAAACGGCAAGACGATCGCCCAGGGAATTGAACACAATTACCCTGTTGCGCCCCAGAATACAAACTGCGACAGCCTGGGAATATTGCCGGATGATTATCCGGATGCGCTCCTGAAAATTGAAAACGCATCGTGGAGGTATCAGCGATCATTCAGCATCAGCAGGCAGCACGGCTTAAGACAGGCAAGATTCTTTTCCTGTGATGCAGAGACCGGATTTCTCATCACGCATTCCGACAGCACAAAATGTATTTTTCATGACGTGCCCCTGAAAGCCTGGGAAGAACTTACAAAATCACCGGACCCCGAGAGTTTCCTTGCCCAGTTCCTTGGGAAGAATTTTATTTCGATATGTGAAGACGGCAAATGAAGCAAATCAAGGAATCAACGAATGTTATGCGTCCATTTCCTTGAATTCCCCAAGCGTTTTAACGAAAATAAAGATGGCGATGATACCAAGGATTAAATGGACTCCCAGGGTGTACATGATATATTCGGGATGCCCTGATGCTTCAAATTTTCCAAGAAGGGATGTGTACTGACCGCTCAATACACCGCCGATAAAGGTAGCCAGGAAATTGGTCCCCATATAGAGCCCGGCCTTTTCCTTTGGGGCGATCCAGGTAATGTATTCCTGGATCCTTGGGGAGCTGATCATTTCGCCTACGGCAAACAGGAATATCCCGATGAAAACAACGGCAGGTGCAGAGATCCTGGCCAGTCCCAGGAAAAGGAAACCGAGGGCGGCAATAAACAAACCAAGGCTGAATGAAGGAAGGGGAGGCCTTTTTTCAAATATTCTTGATATGATAAATTGAAATATCAGGATGATATACCCCGTATGGGCTATGGTCTCCCCAATCACCCGTTTCGTCCCATCAATTTCCCCGGAAATAATATTTGCGATCCAGGGACCGAGAATGCTGCTTACATTTTTATATAATACGGCCGTATCGATATGTTCGCCGATATAGATGGGAGTTACATTGAAGAAAGCCCAGAAGGGCAGCCAGAAAAATAATCCCAGCATGATAATGAAGGTAAGGAATTTTCCATCTGAAAGGGCCACGTAAATATCTTTGAATTTCTGGCGCAGGGTCACGCCCTCAATTTCCCTGGGCGGTTCCTTATAAAAAAACAATGTTACCAGGAACATCAGGCCTATGCCGATGGCTGATGCATAAAATGCGTAATTCCAGGATATGATCCTTAGATTTCCTGCCACGATGGGCCCAAAGGATGCTCCTACATTTACCATCTGATAAAATATTCCAAATCCAAGGGTTTTATTTGTTGAATCTGTCACTGCACGTATGGTAGCTGATATCAGGGGTTTGAATATGCCGGCAGCAAATCCAATGCAAAGCATGGTCAATGCTATTCCGGTGAAAGATTTGGTAACGATCAGCAACAGAATTGAGGGGAGATAGGCCAGGTATGAAACCAGCAGCATTTTTTTAAATCCAAATTTGTCCGCAAAAGTTCCTGAAAAGAGGGGTACGAGATAGCTGAATGCGAGGAATATACTCTGCACGATACCCAACTGATCGCGGGAATATCCCAGATGGGCAAGATAAAACCCGAAACTCATGTAAATGCCATAATAGGCAAACCTTTCGAGCACTTCCACGCTGTTTGCCACCCAGAACACTTTGGGAAATCTTGTTCTCATAGGGTCCAAATTAAAATCTTTGTGATTTACAATTTAGGATTGGGATTTACAAAATAATACTATTATTTTCTAATCTTGCCCGGTAAAGATTATAAATAAACGCAAAAACTTTTAAAGAACATATCTTAGAACATTTTTATCCGGTGACTCCACTCAAAACCCCGATGTTGATGATACATCGTTAAATAATAATCAATATGATATGTTAGCCACGAACGCACGAATTGAAGTCAATAATATGATTAATGTATAATGCCACGAATTTAACTCCCGCGGAGCGCGGGAGTTCATTCGTGTTATTATAAACCGGAATGGCATCATCTGTCCCTGTGAAAGATATTAACATCAATCTATCCGTGCATTCGTGGCTAACAAATATTATTTGTATTTGGTCTAATGACTGACAGACAATTGGAGTCATCCTATTCCCATGATAAACTCAATCATCAGTTCCCAGGAAGTAGACGCTGATAAGTCGTAAAAAACGAAGAGGAAATCAGCATCGCGGCGCATCAAAGGATGGGAAAGACAATACAAATTCACTGCCTTTGCGGGGCTCGCTCGTTACCTTTATCGTTCCATGGTTTTTTTCCACAAATTCCTTGCACAGGATCAATCCAAGCCCGGTGCCTTTCTCATTCTGTGTACCCGATGTACTGTGCATCTTCTCGATCTTAAAGAGGTTGTCTAGATATTCCCTGGCGATCCCTGTCCCATCATCTATTACGGATATGATTACATTGGGGTGATTCATTCGTGCTGTTACCGAAACCATACCTCCCTGGTGCGTGAACTTGATCGCATTGGTAATCAGATTTCTGAGCACAAGGTCGATCATATTCCGGTCGCCCATGATATGCAAGCCTGCCTCGGATTCCGCAATCAGTTTTATTCCCTTGCTTTCGGCAAGACCGCGACAAAAACCGGCGGAGAAGTTGATCATTTCAGGGATGTTTAATTTCTCCGGGACAAAATCAATTTTATTGGTTTGTGAATTCACCCAGATAAGCAGATTTTCCAACAGCTTGTTTCCCAAGGTGGCAGAGGCATGGATCATTCCGATGAGCCGTGTTAGCTCATCTTGTTTCATATTCGGAAGTTCTCTCATCAGGATGTCGGTCAGGCCCTGGAGGTGCTGGAAGGGATTTTTCAGATCGTGGGAAATGATCCTGAAAAATTTATCCTTGGCGGCATTTAATGATTCAAGATTCTTTTTACTTTCCCGCAGAGCTTCCTCGATCTTCTGCAATTCCGTAATATCATTGAATATAAGCGTCCAGCCCTGAAGTTTTTTACTTCCGTCAATGACAGGCGAAACCCTCACATGGAATGTCCTTTTCATTGGATCGCCAGGGATAGTTATCCGGGTAATATCGCCGGTGCCGGTGATTACCTGGTTTAATATTTTTGAAAGTTCGCTGAAATCCTGAATGATGGATCTTCCAAGGGCGCCTTCAGTGAATTGTCCGCTGATCTTACGAACGGAAGGATTGAAGTGAATTATCCTGTATTCGCGATCGAGGATCACAACGCCTTCCTGCATGCTTTCAAGTACTTGTTCGGCGGCGACGGGAATAATATCCAATAACCTGTACCGATACATGCCCCAGGAAAAGAGAATGCCGGAGGCGGTCATAAAGACCGGACCGGTATCCAGGCGGTCAGGGCTTAACTTCAATATATACAACAGGTGGCCCGCCCAGGGAACTACGGAGCCGGTCAGCATGAACAAAGCTTGCTTCCTGTAAAGCATCGAACTTTGCAAATACATTTGCAGGAATAAAAGGCTTCCCACGGCAATCGCAATATTTGAATAGATGATGTGGAACCAGTACCAGGGTCCTTCCCGGATGACTGTGACATAATAATTTCCTGTCGCCACGGAATCGATATTTTCAAAAAACCAATGGTGGTATGAGTTGGTGTGTTCTACGACGATGGTTGAAAGTGAAATACCGATCAGCAGAATAATAAGTCCGGGATTGAGCCAGTTTTTCTTACCCGTCATCTGCAAAGAAAAGATAAGCCATAAGGTAGGCAGTGCCGGGATTCCGAGATACTGTATATGCAGCCAGAATATTTTAATTTCAACGGTTTTGGCCCCTAGTTCAAAAGCATATCCGAATGAATAAAAAAAGCCGGCAAATAATAGTGCACTGAATATAAATGATCCGCGCGATTGGCGGAACCTGAGCGCATAGACCGCAAGGAAGGCCAGGGCGATAGAAGATATTAACAGGATTGTCTTAAAAAAAAACATTTTAAAAAATGACAGTCAACGCCTGAATTATTGACAAATTAATATTTTATTCTTCATAAAAGTCTATAATCTTTTACAAATAATGGAAATAAAAAGGATCACCCCGGGCCAATGGCAGGGTGATCCCTAAGCTATATTGATTCCAGTGCAGGAGCTCCGTGAGAAGACCGAGGTCACCTGATCCAGTAACGGATCCCGATGCCTCCCTCAAGCAACAGATCCGTGGCTGGGATTAATTGCATTCCGGGAGCTATTTCAGCAAAAATATCAAGGGGAACATCGCCGAATATATAGTTAATACCAAAAGGAATTCTCACTCCAAAGTGTGTATCGGCCGCGGTCCAAAGTGAGCCTCCAATACCCAGATATAATGGGAGCTGTCCCTGATTTACTTCCAGGGCGTTCATAAAGTGGGCCAGATAATCGACATGGATATGAAAAACGT
>DATDPY010000285.1:0-9124 GCA_035292565.1 Cyclobacteriaceae bacterium
CCACACCCTGCCGGAAGATGCTGAAGCAAGAAACCCGGTCATTGTTGAGGAATTACGCAGGCTGAATATTATTTTGCCTAAGCTCGACAGACAATTTGCCATTCAATATTATGAAAGCATGCAGGAAATTGCGTCGGCGGTTGCGAAGGCATCTGGCGGAATACTCGGATATATGTCTGTTGGATTTGAAGAGGCACGCTATGTTGACCTGAATTTTATCAGGAATCCGGCAAGATATAAAAAGCCTGAAGCCAAACCAGGAATTTAAACCGGAATAGGATAATGCAGGTTGCCAAAAGCTATGTTATCCCCGTTTGGTTTTTTTTAATTACCTGGGCTGTATTTATTACTGATTTATTCCTTCCTCTCGATTTTGCGTTATACGGCATATACCCGAGGACAGTTCATGGCCTCGCCGGCATATTGTTCGCTCCCCTGATCCATGGAAATATTTTACATTTAATTTCGAATACTATGCCGATGTTTTTCCTCGGCATCATATTGTATATATTTTATGGTCGAATTGCGAACAAGGTATTTTTCCAGGGCTATTTCTACACCAATATACTTGTATGGTTTTTCGGGAGGCCCTCATTTCATATCGGGGCCAGCGGTCTGATCTATTGCCTTGCTTCCTTCCTTGCCTTTTACGGGATATTTAAAAAGGATTTCAAATCGATTGCCATATCGGTCGCCATTATTTTTCTTTACGGAGGTCTGATTTACGGAGTGCTCCCAACACAACCGGGCGTATCCTGGGAATCGCACCTGATGGGTGGGATTGTCGGATTCATACTCGCATCCGGGCTTTCAAGATCATAAAAATTTCTTTTATTGTATTTCAGAAATAACCCCGGAATCGTTCAAGCTTATGTCAGATAAGACCTTTAGTGCTGGGCAGGTTGCCCATCTCCCCGGGATCTATCCTGACAGCCATTTTTAAAGTCCTCGCAAATGCTTTAAATATAGATTCAATTTTATGATGCTCATTATCTCCCTCAGCCTTGATGTTTAAATTACATTTCGCGTTATCGGCAAATGACTTGAAGAAATGATGGAATAATTCAGTCGGGAGATCCCCGACTTTTTCTCTCTTAAATTCAGCGTTCCACACCAGCCATGGCCTGCCTCCGAAATCGATCGATACCTGGGCCAGGGAATCGTCCATGGGGAGGACAAAGCCGTACCGGCCAATTCCTCGTTTATTTTCAAGACATTTGGAAAATGCCATCCCCAAAGCAATACCCGTATCTTCCACGGTATGATGTTCGTCAACCTGCAGATCGCCCTTTGAAGAAATTGAAAGGTCAAAACTCCCATGCCTCGAAATTTGTTCCAGCATATGGTCGAAAAAACCAAGTCCCGTTTTTATAGCCGATATTCCCGATCCGTCGAGGTTTAACTCAACGCTAATCTGAGTTTCAGAGGTTTTGCGTTCGATCCCGTTTTTGCGCGGCTTTTTGACAAGGAAATCCCTTATTTTAGTCCAACTCGTGGTGCACAAAACCGCACGGTCGTCTTCCTTGTCTGAATAAAAAATAGCCTGTGCCCCGAGATTACCTGCCAGCTCGAGGTCGGTTGCCCTGTCGCCAATCACAATCGAATTCTTAATATCATATTCCCCGTTCAGGTATTTGGTCAGCATTCCAATGCCGGGTTTCCGGTTCGGCGAGTTGTCGGAAGCGAAATGCCTGTCGATATGAACATCGAGAAATTCAACTCCTTCATTTTTCAGGATATCCAATAGTTTATTGTGCGCCGGCCAGAAAGTATCTTCGGGGAAAGACGGGGTTCCGAGGCCATCCTGGTTGGTTACCATTACCAGTTGATAGCCGGTAAATTGTATGATATCACGGAGACTTGAAATCACATATGGCTTTAATATCAGCTTTTCCAGGGAATCAACCTGGTAGTCTGAATCAGGTTCCTCGATAATTGTCCCGTCGCGGTCAAGGAAAATGATCTTGTTCATTTATGCTTTCCTAAGTTAGAATTTTTTAAGTGCGGCCATTAATAATTTATTTTCATTTGAAGTCCCTATGGTAATCCTCAGCGAGTTGCCGCATAAATTTACCCTGGACCTGTTTCGGACAATGATCAATTTCGATAGAAGATACCGGAAAACTTTTTCCGAATCCCTGAACCTGACCAGCAGGAAATTGGCATCCGATGGATAAACCTTTTCCACAATCGGAAGCCCTGTAAGATTTTTAACAAGAATTTCCCGTTCTTTTATTATTTTTTTTACCGTTTGATCTTTTTTTTTCACCCTCGATAATGCCTTGATGGCCAATTCCTGGGTTGCCTGGTTCACGTTATATGGCGGCTTTATTTTATTCAGGTAATCAATCAGCCGCTCATCCGCAAAAGCAACGCCAAGCCTCAGGCCAGCCATTCCCCAGGCCTTGCTAAAGGTCCGGAGTATTATAAGATTGTGATGCGATGGTAATTGAGCTGAATAACTTTCGGCACCTGAAAAATCGCCGTATGCCTCATCGATTACAACAATACCCCGGAATTCCTCGATCAACCTGATTACAGCTCCCTTATCGAGGTCGTTTCCTGAAGGGTTATTCGGCGTACATAAAAACAGGATCTTGGGATTCGATCCTGAGGCGGCCATAATGCCCTGCGTATCCAACTGAAAGTCAATGGTCAGCGAAACGGGCATAACCTTCACATCATTGACCCTTGCACATACCTCATACATGCCATAAGTAGGAGGGGTGATGACAATGCTATCCTTCCCGGGTATGCAAAACAACCGGATAATAAGGTCAATGATTTCATCGCTCCCATTTCCCAGGAAAATGGAACTTTCAGGGATCCCATTCACCATGGAAATCAGCTTTTTTACTTTTTTCTGATATGGGTCCGGATATCGGTGATACCCCTTGTCCACGATCGATCCGAAACTGTTCTCGTTTGCATCAAGGAATATTCCTATAGTTCCGGTATACTCATCCCTTGCCGTTGAGTAAGGAACCAGGCCGGAGATATGTGGCCTAATTAACTGTTGGATATCCGGCATGATTTTATTTGTTGTTATTTTTTAATCGTATGGCGACAGCGTTCTTGTGAGCTAAAAGATCTTCCGCTTCTGCCATGGCCTCGATGGTTTTACCGAGTGATTTGATCCCAATCTTTGTGATTTTCTGAAATGTGATGAATTTCATGAAACTTTCCACAGAAACCCCGCTATGGGCCCTGGCATATCCGTTGGTTGGCAATGTATGATTTGTTCCGGACGAATAATCGCCTGCTGATTCCGGTGTATAATGCCCGAGGAATACAGAACCTGCATTTTTAACTTTTGAGGCCAGTTGATCCGGCTTCCTGGTAGCGATGATCAGGTGTTCAGGAGCATATAAATTCATGAAGTCGATTCCTTCTTCAATATTTTTAACCTGTATAAATGCACTATGGCTCAACGATTTTTCAATGATATGCCTCCTGGGAAGGTCGCCGATCTGCTTTTTAATTTCCTTGTCTACAGCCTTGATGATCTTTTCAGCCGTGCTCACCAGGATCACCTGGCTGTCGATGCCATGTTCGGCCTGGGATAACAGGTCGGATGCGATATAAGCCGGAACGGCGGATGTATCGGCCAGTATGAATAATTCCGACGGCCCGGCCGGCATATCAATAGCAACACCGTGCTGGCTAACTAACAATTTGGCAAGAGTAACATATTGATTCCCCGGCCCAAATATCTTATCAACCCTGGGTATGGATTCCGTTCCAAAAGCCATGGCCGCGATCGCCTGCGCACCGCCCACTTTAAATATTGTATCGATCCCGATTTCGGAAGCCGAATATAAAATGGCTGGATTCACCCTGCCGTAATGATCGCAGGGCGTGCAGATTACGATATTACTGCACCCGGCAATCCTGGCGGGAATACCCAACATCAAAACGGTAGAAAACAGCGGGGCTGTCCCCCCGGGTATGTAAAGACCTACGTTTTCAATAGGAAGTGTCCTGCGCATGCAGGTTACACCTTTCGCGGTGTTGATCCTGATATCATCCGGCCACTGAGCTTTATGGAATTTTTCTATATTCGAGATCGACTGCCGGATAGCTCTCTTTAGTTTCTTGCTGATGAATTTACCGGATTCGGCAATTTCGCGTGGGCTGACCTGAAGATCAACAAGAGGGAAATGATCATATTCAAGCACGAACTTTCGCAATGCCTTATCGCCTTTTTCTCTTACCTTCCGGATGATCGGAGCAATAATTTCCTTTGTTTTGTCCTGGTTGTATACGGGCCGTTGGATCAAATCATTCCATTGACGCCGGTCGGGGAATTTTATAATCTTCATGCTATTGGCCACTACAAAATCATTTTCTCTATGGGAACAACCAGGATTCCTTCAGCCCCAGCTTTTTTTAGCTGACCGATGATTTCCCAGAATTTGTCTTCATTGATGACAGAATGAATTGAGCTCCAGCCTTCGAGGGCCAGCGGGATGATGGTCGGACTTTTCATCCCCGGGAGGATTTTTATAATATCCTGAATCTTTTCGTTTGGCGCATTCAATAATATATATTTATTATTCCTTGCATGCCTGACTGCTTCGATCCTGAAAATAAAATCACTTAATTTGGAGAGTTTATCGGATGAAAGGTTTTTGTTGGATATCAGAACTGCTTCAGAATGCATGATAACCTCCACCTCTTTCAATCCATTGGTTAGGAGGGTGCTTCCGGAGCTTACAAGGTCACATATCGCGTCGGCGAGACCAATGCCCGGGGCAATTTCAACTGAACCGCTGATCTCGTGGATATCGGCATTAATATTATTCTGCTTCAGGAACTTCCTGAGAATACGCGGGTAGGAAGTAGCTATATTGGTTTTATTAAAGTCGCCCAGGCCTTTATACTCCCTCGACTTGGGTATTGCCAGGGAAAGTCTGCATTTCGAGAAGCCCAGTTTCATGACAACCTTAACATCTTTTCCCTTTTCATGGAAAATATTTTCACCGATTATACCCACGTCTGCAACTCCATCGGCAACATATCCAGGTATGTCATCATCCCTGAAAAAGATAAACTCTGCATCGAAATTTTCAGCAGAGGATTTTAATTTTCCTTTGCCGTTGTTTATTTTAATGCCGCATTCTTCAATTAGGTGAAGCGAGTCTTCGCTCAACCTCCCGGACTTCTGTAACGCAATCCTTAACATTTATTGATTATTGAATCAGGGCCAAAATTAACCAAGATTGACCAATTAATGAATTAATGGTGATCTGGGGTCCGCCGGCAGTGTGAAAATATTTTAAATCATCAGGATTATTCTGCTGATTTAATATTTTTGTGAACTTTCCCGAAATGGTGAATAAAGGCCTGGTCATAATTCCTACGTACAATGAGGCGGAGAATATCATCCTCATGCTAAAGTCTATAACCAGTCTTGATGAAAGGTTCGACGTACTGGTCATCGACGACAATTCCCCCGACAAAACAGGCATGATTGTATCGGAATTCATAGAAAAAAACGGGTTTAATACGGAACTGGCGCCAAACAGGATTTACCTCCGGACCAGGGATGGGAAACAGGGCCTTGGGACCGCATATATCATGGGCTTCCGCTTCGCATTGGAGCATTCTTATGATTTTATTTTTGAAATGGATGCCGACTTTTCGCATAATCCGAATGATCTTGTGCAATTGTATAATGCCTGCCTTTACGATGGGTTCGATCTCGCAATTGGTTCCAGGTACATATCAGGCGTTAATGTTGTGAACTGGCCCATCGGAAGGGTGTTGCTGTCTTATTTTGCCAGTGCGTATGTCAAATTCATTACCGGGATGCCTATCAGCGATGCCACGGCGGGGTTTAAATGTTACCGCCGGGAAGTTTTGGAAACGATCGACTTTGATACGATTAAATTCGCCGGTTATGCATTCCAGATTGAAATGAAATTTATTGCCTGGAAATACGGTTTCAGGATTAAAGAGGTGCCGATCATATTCACCGAAAGAAGGAGCGGGGTTTCAAAGATGTCTGCAGGGATTATCAAGGAAGCTGTCTGGGGCGTTATATCCATGAAAATCGGTAGCCTGTTCAGAAGATTCCGTAAAACTAATTGAATCGAATTGCCTTAATGGGCCTTATGCCTGATATCATGATGGACGGGATATACAAGGTAAGGCTTACAATGATAAGGATTAAAATATTCAAGCCTGCGATCGCCGGCCAATCAAGCTGTATCGGCACGAATCGCATATAATAGTTTTCCGGGTCGAGCGGGATCAGTTTGAATTTCCATTGCAGGATCCCGAATCCCAGCCCTGTGAGGTTTCCCCAGAAAAGTCCGTAATAAATCAGACGGGTCCCGTTGTGGATGAAAATTCTTCGGATCTGGGAATTGCTTGCACCAAGAGCTTTCAGCAGCCCGATCATTTGAGTTCGTTCCATAATTAGGATGATCAGCACGGAGATCATATTGAAGGATATAACGGCCAGCAAAGGCACTAGCAAAATTGTCACATTTCTGTTTATCAGGCTGAGCCAGTCAAACAATTCGGCATACTTATTCTTTATGTTATCTACATAGAGATCATAATCGGTGATATCGAAAATGGTCTGTTCGGCAAATTCGATTTGATCCGTATTTTTAATGTATATCTCAATGGTTCCCACCTGTCCGGGAGCCCAGTTATTCAACTGTTGTACGATACTGATATCTCCGAAAACGATCTTTTCGTCGAATTCCTCCATCCCTGAATCGTAAATCCCGCAGACATTAAGCCTGCGGATCCTTACGGGATTTTGTATGAAATATACAAGAATCTCATCATGCAGGTGGATATTCAGCAAGCCGGAAATTTTTTTGCTGATTAAAATATCTGTCGAAAACGTCGAATCATTAAACTGCACCGGTCCGCCCTCGATAATATTTTCCAGGAGCCTTTCAAAATCATAGTCCTGACCAATTCCCTTAAATACCACACCCTGAATTTCCTGCCCTGATTTTAATACGGTTACTTTATGGGCTACACCCTGCATATGATCGATAAAGGGAAGGTTTCCGGCCTCCTGAATCGATTCCATTTCCCTCGACAACGGGACTTCTTCATACGTGGAATTAAGCGTATATTTTGTGATCTCAATGTGCCCGTTGAATGCCGCAACCTTATCACGTATGGTATTCCTAAACCCGATCATGATGATAACCGATACGATCATTATGCATAATCCGACTGCCACGTTAACGATGGCAATACCATGGATCATCGCCGAAAAAGTGCCGATTCCGGGCTTTTTAATTCTGCGGGCGATAAATACTGGCAGGTTCAAACTATTAAATTAATTTTGCGCTAAATTAAAGATAAATGTTCTCTTTCCTTCGAATTATGACCTTTAGACTCAGTCTTTTAATTCTTATTTTTCTCCAGGACGTTTATGGACAGGAAAACCGGCTGATCGTAGGCGCTGAACGCCCCGATCAATACCTTCGTTACCTGGAAAATAAGAACGTTGGCGTTGTGGTTAATCATACTTCCAGGGCCTTCGGAACACACCTTGTTGAGATGCTGATTTCGAATAAGGTGAATATTGTCAAGATCTTTACTCCTGAGCATGGATATCGGGGCATTGCGGATGCCGGTCAACACCTGAGCGATGCAATCGATGAGCAGACCGGCATAGCTGTTGTATCCCTTTATGGTGAAAAAACCAAACCCCTGCCGGCTGACCTGAATGGAATCGATATCATTGTATTCGACATACAGGATGTCGGCGTAAGGTTTTATACCTATATAAGCACACTCCACCTCGTGATGGAAGCCTGTGCCGAGAATGGGATAGAATTAGTTGTCCTGGATCGGCCGAATCCAAACGGTGATTATGTCGACGGCCCCGTCATTCAGGATTCTCTGAAATCTTTTGTTGGCCTCGATCCGCTGCCCATAGTTTATGGGCTGACCATCGGTGAGCTTGCGGGTATGATTAACGGCGAAAAATGGCTTAGTGGCGCCCTTCAATGCAAGCTGAAAGTTATCCCGATCAGCAATTATAATCATAATACCAGGTACTCACTGCCGTACAGACCCTCGCCAAATCTTCCGAACGACCAGTCGATCAGACTTTATCCTTCATTATGCTTGTTTGAAGGAACGATCATGAGTCTTGGAAGGGGCACTGAATTCCCGTTTCAGGTAGTGGGTTACCCCGATTCGATCTCGGGGGATTTCGTGTTCACCCCTGTTGGCACTGAAGGTAATGCAAACCCGAAATATAAAGGGAGAACATGCTTCGGAAAAGATTACCAGGGTATGGATCCTGTGCCTAATTTTTCCCTTTCGTTTATCATCGATTTTTATTACAAGCTTGGTAAGAAATATGATTTTTTCAACGATTATTTCGACAAGCTGGCAGGTAATTCAGAATTAAGGAAGCAGATCATTGCCGGATTTTCCGAAGAGGAGATCCGTATTACCTGGGCTGAGGATTTAAGCAGGTTTAAGGAACTGCGGAATAAATACTTACTCTATCCGTAATTTCAAACAGGCATGACAGATTTCAGAATAGTATTTATGGGGACCCCGGAATTTGCCTTGCCTTCCCTCGAAATATTAATGAACCATGGGTATAAAGTGGTTGGTGTTGTAACCTCAGCCGACAAACCCAGAGGCAGGGGCAAACAGATCGCAGCCTCGGCAGTCAAGAGGTATGCCCTGGATCATGGCTTGAATATATTACAACCAGTAAATCTCAAAGATGAAGGTTTTGTCCGTGAACTGAATCTGCTTGCCCCCGATCTTCAGGTAGTGGTCGCTTTCAGGAAGCTCCCCGAAATCGTATGGAAGATTCCTCTTTCCGGGACAATTAATCTCCATGCCTCCCTTTTGCCGGATTACCGGGGGGCTGCGCCCATTAACCGGGCTATCATTAACGGCGAAACGATGACAGGAGTTACAACTTTTTTCATCAATCAGGAAATCGATAAGGGTAAAATAATACTCCGTGAAAAAGAGAAAATTTATCCCGATGATGATGCCGGAAGCCTCCATGACCGGTTAATGAGGAAGGGAGCGGAGCTTGTGCTGAAGACTGTTGAATTGATTCGCGATGGGAAAGTGAATCCGATCGAGCAGGTATCCATCGGAATTTTAAATC
>DATDPY010000286.1:0-3386 GCA_035292565.1 Cyclobacteriaceae bacterium
ATCAAGTCCCATAGGGACGCAATAAAATTACCGCTATGGCCAATACCTATACCCAAATCCACATCCAATTAATATTTATTTAAAGAACCGATCTGAATATTTCATCCCTACGGGATTCAATGCTTTTATTATCCAAATAACTACCGAGATCATATCCCTACGGGATAAACTCCGAATCGATAAATGGTATTCATTACATTTTCATGATAATGTTTATTTTCGACATCCGATTTGATACTATTTAATGCTCTCAGTAATAATTGTCCTGATTCGTTCCAGTTTCCTGACCTGGGTTACTGTCCGACTGGAAATGCCATCCATTGGAGGCTAAAATCCTGGTTTATTAAAAATAACCGTCTTATCACCCTGACCCATGATCACCTTATGGGCAAGGTTAATAAAAAGTCCATGTTCCACTAAACCCACGATTTCGTCGAGCTTTTCAGCAAGTTTCGCTGGTTCGTCAATGATCCCGAAATCGGTGTCGATGATAAAGTTTCCCTGGTCGGTGAGGAAAGGCGATCCGTCTTTCTGCCGGATCGTGCCTGCGCCCTTCAAGTCTCTTAGCCGGTTCATGACATATGACGCGGCAAACGGAATCACCTCGACGGGCAGATGAAATTTTCCGAGTTTATCAACCTTCTTTGCGGAGTCAGCAATGATTATCTGTTCCCTGGTCATAGCGGCAACCACTTTTTCCCTGAGCAATGCACCTCCACCACCTTTGATCAGATTTAATTCCCTGGTGAATTCATCGGCGCCATCGATGGTAATATCAATGGAATCGATAGTATGGATATCGATAAGCGGGATATTCAATTGTTCGGCAAGTTCCCTGGATCTTACCGAGGTGGGTACGGCCTTGATCTGCAGCCCGTTCCTGATCATGTCCGCGATTTCCAATATGGCAAAATAAGCGGTGGAACCCGTACCCAATCCAACAACCTGGCCCTGGCGGATCAATTTTACCGCTTCCTTCGCGGCAAGCTTTTTCTCATGCTCAGCATTGATGATCATTCAGGCTATTTTTTAAGATATGAAAGATTTCTCGATACCTCATCCCGTACTCCCCAACCTTCGCAATTTAATAAAATATTATATTATCATGGAACGATCATTGTTTTCGAACGTACGGAGTAAGCGCTGAAATAGCCAAGGGCATTATCACGAATATTGGAAATGGGATTGGCAGGTGCTGTTGAGCCGCCTCCGCCCAGACTCATTGAAAGAGTCCTGAAATATTCGTATACCGGCTTATCGATACTCTGCAGGAATACAGATATCGTATCACCCTGCGACACTTCTTCCCGGCCTTTATAAATGAAATAGGTTTTATCTTCCCCATCCTGAAGCATATCTGATGAAATCTCGATCGATCGGTCCGGAACGCCATTGATGGAATGAAGGATCCGGTAATAATTATCGATTCCGGCAGAATCATGGAACAATACCTTTAGGTACTTCGATCCGAATATGCCGTTGTCGAGATAAACCGAATCAATTTCAGCCGGATAAGGCATTTCAGAAACTGAAGTATAGGTCCCGGTTTCCGTGATGATCTCCATCGCATATTTTCTTGAAGGTTCTCCGTAACTCTCACTGGAATAATAAAGCCCGGACAAAACTTCCGGAAGAAGTATGGAATTGCCCAGGTCATCGGTAATGGTCAGAATGGCGCCCATAACAGGCGGGAAAATATTTTTTTCATCATAATTCACCGTCCTCGACAGCCGTATGGTGTCCATACCAACGTTGGAGATCCCGCCCTCTGCAACCAAGGCTGGGTTCGAGGAATTCAGGTCAACATCGATCACTCTTTCACAGGCAGAAAATATGATCAAAGCTGCCGAAACCATACAGGACAATATGTTATTTATTTTCATACTTTAAAATTTAAAATTATAGGTTACCGAGGGCACCCACCGGAACAGTGAAAGCCTGACTGCCTGGGTTACGGACGGGTCCTCCGGGTTTTCCCTGAAGTCAATGACATATGCATTTTCACGGCCATAAACATTATAAATTGAAAAACTCCAGCTCGACTCAAACTTGTCGGTTCTTTTCCTGAAATATGTTGCTCCCAGGTCGAGGCGGTGATAGGCCGGCATCCGGTATCCATTGCGTTCGGTGTAATAATTCAATATCCGTCCGTCGACCTGGTATTTGCCGCTCGGAAAAGTTACGGCATTGCCTGTATTATATACCCATGTTGCCGAGAGGGTCCATTTTCTGGAAATATCATAAATCGCGACCACCGATACATCGTGCGTCCTGTCCTGCTTGGCCGGGTAATATTTTCCGTCATTTATTCCTTCAATCTTCTTTTCAGTCCGGGCGAGTGTGTATCCAATCCAGCCATTCAACCGCCCGTAACGTTTTTTAAGGAAGAGTTCCAATCCATAGGCCCTGCCGTGCCCATATAACAATTGGGATTCTACCATTTGGTTAAAGTTCAGTTCGGCTCCGTCCTTGTAATCGATCTGGTGGTTGAAGAATTTATAATATGCCTCGGCGGAAAACTCCCAGGTATTATCGTTAAAATTCCTGAAATAACCGAACGAGACCTGATTCGCCGTTTCGGGCTGCACATTCAGACTGCTGGGGATCCAAAGATCGGTCGGATTTCCCGAAGTGGAATTGGACAGAAGATGAAGATTCTGAATGTTCCTTGTAAACGAAGCTTTCAGTGAACTGGCAGGTCCGAGCATGAAACTGATCGCCACGCGCGGTTCGGGGCGGATATATGTTTTTACCAGATCGCCGGAAAAAAAGGTCGTTGTATCCATAGCTTTCCCGCTGTTATCATAGCGATAAAATTCCCCAGGACCTAAAACAGTAAATGCGGATAGACGAAAACCGTATTCGATTCCGAAGACGGAGGCCGGTTTGTATTCATGGGAAAGATATACAGCATTCTCGAGGGCGTAATTGTTATTCAGTTCCAGGTCGCCGATCGGCAGATCGCTGTCAATCGTTATGGCCCCGGGAATGATCCGATGGTATATCGAATTCAGTCCAAACCTGATTCTGGAATCCGATGCCGGATAATATTCAAAATCCTGTTTGAAATTATAATCCTGTATCCGGGATATGATTTTGGCCTTGATGCTCCCCAGGTCGATGTGTATATTGTAATTGTAGTTGCTGAATATGAGGGATGTATTCGAGAATAGCTTTTCATTAACGATCCTGTTCCACCGGAAAGTGGCTGTTGCATTCCCCCAGTCGAACCCGAAGATCTTATCGAGCCCGAGTACATCCTTTCCGAAATACCCGGAAAGATACACCCTGTTCCTGTCGTTGAGACGGATATTGGCCTTGGCATTCAGGTCGTAAAAATAGAGTATCGACCTGTTGATGGTCGTGTCGGGCGAAAGCTTAAGGAA
>DATDPY010000287.1:0-5452 GCA_035292565.1 Cyclobacteriaceae bacterium
ATCTTCAATGTGCCATCATTAACTTCCGCGTTTTCTTTTCTGTGACTTGTATAAAATTGAAGTTCATTATTCCCCCAGCCTGTAGAATTTCCGGCAGTGTCGTAACTCCACCTGGAACTGTCGGGCAGGCCGCTATATTCAAATTCATCCTGCCAGACAAGCTGGAGTTTATTACTACCGTTTGTCGCACTTTCTTTTGGCTTGCAGGAAGCAACGAGTATTCCAAGAGAAATGAGTAAAACACAAGATCCTGGTATATTTTTCATGGGATTGATTTTCGATATCGGTTTATTTTATTGGTAAAATTGTGGATTTTAAAAATTGTAACCAAGCTTCCTGCCGTAATCACCGCCAACGACTTTTCGCCATGTGCCGGTTCCAACGGGATTATCCACGCATTTATAAAAATATACTGTTTTGTCATTGGAATATTGTATAGAATTGCACCCTGAATATTCATAAAAGTCCGGGTTCTTTATTTTTTTTTAATGGAATACGCAAAGGGAGATATCTATACCCTTGTTACAGGAGCCAGCCAGGGAATCGGCAGAGCCATTGCCATGGAATGTGCCAGGAGAGGGATGAATCTTTTCCTGGTCGCCTTGCCCAACGCCTTACTTGAATCCGTATCCGGGGAGATCAGGGAAAAATACAAGGTTGGAGTCTATTCACTGGGAATCGATCTTACACAGGAAGATGCGACAGCCAGTGTTTTTGAATTTGCCAGGGAAAATAAAATAAGGGTTAATATTCTGGTAAACAACGCGGGGTTCGGTATCGGCGGATTATTTGCAAATTCCCCCCTGGTTCTCGACTACCGAATGATTAAACTGAATAATATGGCTATGATCGGGCTCATTCACCATTTTCTGCCGGTCTTGAAATCATTCGAAAGGTCCCATATCATGAATATCAGCAGCATGGAGGCCAAGCTCCCTTCCCCATATAAAACGGTATATACCGGGACTAAGAATTTTATTTATGCTTATTCGATTGCGTTAAATGAAGAATTGCGGTCCGATCATATAAGTGTTAGCGTCGTATGCCCCGGACCGGTGATTACGAATGAAGACGGTTATCAGCGATTCCTCGCCCAGGGTGCTAAGGCAAAACTGATTATGAAAACCCCGGAAGAAGTTGCATCGATTGCGGTCCGGGGAATGCTGAAGTCAAAAACGATAATTATTCCGGGTTTTATACCCTGGCTGATCATGAAATTAACGAATCTTATACCCGAATTATTGAAGATCAAAATCCTCGAAAAGTTATTCAGGGTTTATAAAAACCTGCCCATTAATCATACTTATTGAACCATGAAAATATTTATCAAGATTTTAACAACGTTATCCCTGTCCTTCATGCTCGCTTCCTGTGCCATGGTGCAGGAAAAAGCCCCTGAAGAATTTTTCTACTTCGGTACATTTTCAAAGCAGAACATGCCCGGATTATTTGTATATAATTTCAACAGAGATTCGGCTCGTTTCTCCCTGGTTCAGGCAGTTGAACATCTGGCCGGCCCGAATTTCCTGGCGGTGAACAGCGATGAGACTGTATTGTATTCGGTGAACAATGAATCTGTAAATGATAGTACCAGATGGGGGTCAGTAAGTGCGTTCCGGATCGATTCAATCAGTGGAGAGTTGACTGTAATAAATGACCAGCCAAGCTATGGCTCCGGGCCTTGTCATATCGCCGTGAATGAGGCAGGAACCTTTGTCGCGGTCAGCAATTATGGATCCGGCAGCCTGGCTGTCATTGCCCTGAATGAGGATGGAAGCCTCGGATCAACCCATCATGTCATCAAACATGAAGGCAGCGGTCCGGTCCCATCACGGCAGAATAGGCCGCACGTGCATTCTTCGCTGATCATCGACAATCTGGATATGATTTTAGCCGCCGACCTGGGCACTGACAAAATTATGGTTTATGATATCAACAGGAACGATCTTTCGCTTCAACCAGGCAAAAAATCATTTCTTACCTCGGTGCCAGGGGCCGGACCGCGCCATATGGACTTCAATCCGGCACAATCCGTGTTATACATGATCGGGGAACTTTCAAATTCGGTCAGTGTATACTCGATTGCCGGCGATTCAATATCCGATATGATTCAACATATCCGTGCATTGCCGGAGAATTTTGATTCCATCAGTTACTGTGCTGACATTCATGTTCACCCATCGGGAAAATTCCTCTTTGCTTCCAACAGGGGACACAACAGTATTGCTGTGTTCTCCATAAATCAACAGGACGGCACACTTGCTTTTACCGGTACTTTTCCCTGCGGGGGTAACTGGCCCAGGAATTTTATGGTCGATCCTGAGGGAGAATTCCTGTTCGTGGCCAATGAGCGGTCTGATAATATTGCAATCCATAAAATTGACCAGGAATCCGGAGCTTTGATGAATACAGGCAAGTCTTTATCGGTAATGACGCCGGTATGCATTAAAAGGATTATTAAGTAGGCAGCCTGTTTCTTTCGTCTGGACGAACCGTTCTATCTCAGGTTTGTTGTATGATCAGGCCCTGGAAGAGACATAAGAATCTGATATCAGTGAGACTTCGAAATGTCAGAATTGAGAATCTGCTTTGAAGTAATTTTTTATGTCACAAAGTTTTTCACTTAAATCCCATAATAACCGGGCATCCTCCTTGTTATAGGATGCTTTTGAGGATTTTTTAGGCTTGCATTTATCCCAATATTTTCCGCTTTGATTTTTTGCTTCCTCGCTGCTTGCCAGAAATACGGAAGTAGTTGCACCATCGGCAGGCTGAACCCCGGCCATCCTGCGTATCTTCCATGCAATTCCGTGAAGGGAAACCGTGTTTTTCAATCCGATATTGGTTTTTACCAGGCCCGGCTGGACACAATAGACCGATAACTTGCCCGATGGTTTTCTTCGTTCAAATTCATAAGTGAACAACACGTCGGCCAGTTTGGACTGGGCATACGATCTCAGGCCGTGATACTTGCTTGTCAGGTTGATATCATTAAAATGCATTTTGGCCTGGAAATGGGAGTCACTGCTTACATTAATAATTCGCGGATCATCGGATTTCACCAGGGAGGGCAGGAGAAGATGGGTAACGAGGAAATAGGCTAAATAATTAACGGCGAAAACTGTTTCGATATTCTCCTCAGTGAAGGTAAGCTTGGAAAACCAGGTACCGGCATTGTTTACAAGAACATCAATCACCGGGTTTGCCTTAAGAATTTCACGGCAGCCGTCCCCGATGCTTTTCTGGGAGCTTAGGTCAATTCCATATCCTTCAAGGGAATCATTCCCGGTAATTGACCTGATCTTATCAATGGTTTGTCTGGATTTTTCGATGTTCCGCGTAACGATGATCACCTTTGCCCCCATATTAGATAACGCCGTTGCCGTTTCCAGCCCGATTCCTGAACCGCTCCCTGTAATAACACAAACTTTACCTTTCATAATAGCCAAATTAAAAACTGTGCGAATCTATAAAATATTATTTTTCCAGTTTTAAAATTCCGATTATTAATTGAATAGCAACAGGATCCGGGTGCCTGATCCCTCCTGTGAATCTATGGATATCCTGCCTTTATGCATCCGCATGATTTGCCTCGACCAGCTTAATCCGATTCCCGTGCCGTCTTTCTTGGTAGTGAAAAAAGGCATGAAAATAAAATCCCTGATGTTGAAAGGAATTCCACAGCCATTATCCTGCAGTACTATTCCCTTGCCTTTGTTGCCCTGAAATCCCCTGATTGAGATCACCGGGCTTGTGGTTTCCCTGAGCGCATAAACGGAGTTCTTAATGAGGTTGATCAATACCTGTTCAATCAGGTCCTTATCGGCCAGGATCAACAGGTCTTCCGCATTCCCGTCGACCCTCAATTCTATTTTATCCGGAACTATCGTTCCCTTTACAAGAGATACTACGGATAAAACCAGTTCATGTACAGATATGTTCCTGAGTTCAGGTTTGGGTACATCGGTGATCGCTTTATAATCCTCGATAAACCTCAGCAAGCCGGCACTCCGGTTATGAATTGCTTTCAACCCCTCCCTGATTTCCCCTGAAATGTCACGGGTTTCGGGATCCCGGGAATTCATTGATTCGACTTTCGAGGATAATGCAGATGAAACAAGCTTGATCGGACTGAGGGAATTAACTATTTCGTGATTTAAAATCCGCATCAACTTCTGCCAGGCATCGGATTCATTTTCTTCAAGTTCATTCCGGAGGTCATTCAGCGCTACCAGGTTAATGCTCCGGTTCTCGAGCTTGAACCTGCTGAGGTTTACCGACAGAGGGATGATTTCATTGCCGATATTTATCCTGAGAAGCTTTTTTATCCCGGGATCCAGCTTTCTCAGCTCGTCAGGCATGCCCTTTGAGGTTCCGGCCAGTCCTCCCAGTGTGGCGACAAATGGGATCTTTAATGTACTCTTGGCAGTATCATTGATCAGGGTAATTCTTTCCAATTCATCCCACGCGATCAGGCCTGTATTGGCATGCTTCACCACATGTTCATAGTATTGATGTTCCAATTCTTTTTCCTGTTTCAATAATTTGAATTCCTGTATAATCCGGTTGAATTCATCATATATCAGCTGGAACGGGAATTTTTTTATCCTGTTAAATTCGATCGTGCTGTCATGAAACCTGAAAGACTGGAGGAATAACAGAAGGTTTCTGTTGGTAACGCTGACATAATGGATGAGAAATATAATCCCGGATATCCAGAGCACGATCAACCCGAGGGATGTAAAAGTGTAACCTTCAGCCCCGGCAGCTTTAATAAACAATGCCGAAATGATTGCGATGGAAATGGCAAAAGCTGTTACGGTAACATTAAATCTGCCTGATCTCATATTTTTTTATTTTTTCATAGAGAGTGGAGCGGTTAATTCCCAGTTCACTGGCGGCTTTTGTGAGGTTCCCGTCGAATTTTTTTATTGCTTTGAGAATTAATTGCTTTTCATTTTCCTCGAGGTTTAAGGTCTCAGCCCGTTTTCGCATGTCCGTTACCCTGCTAAAAATAAAATCGGATTCGGCAAGCGTACCCGAATCGTTTAGAATAACCGCTTTCTCAACCTGGTGCTGCAGCTCACGTATATTTCCCGGCCAGTAATGCCGGCTCAGTTTTTTAAATACTGCCGGATCGACACGGAGACCGGATTTGTTATATTTCTTGCGGAATTGATCAATAAAAGAAGACGCGAGTTCCGGTATATCTTCAGGCCTCTCTCTTAAAGGCGGCAAATTTATCTCCACAGTCCTCAACCTGTAATAAAGGTCCTCCCTGAAGGATTTTTGCGTGATCATATCATCGATGGATGCATTGGTGGCGGATATGAGCCTGAAATCTATCATTCTCGGCCTGGTTTCTCCCAATCGATGAACCATCTTTTGCTGAAGGGCCCCCAGCATTTTCACCTGAAGCTGTATTGGCAGGTTTCCGATTTCGTCGAGGAAT
>DATDPY010000288.1:0-13720 GCA_035292565.1 Cyclobacteriaceae bacterium
CTATACCCTGCCAGTTGCCCGCGGATTTTCAAGATTCGGTACATTTCCAATTTTTATAACCATATTTATTACGGGTTTAGTGAGAGGGATCCTGATGCCTGCCCATACGGCATTCCTTGGGCAACTGGTGCCCAGGAGCAAGCTTGCCAGCGCAGCTACCTGGAGCAGCACCAACTGGCAGGTTGGGGCCGTCGTCGGACCGGCCATAGGAGGGCTTGTATATGGCTTTGCCGGAGTAGCGCCGGCTTATTCCACCGTTTTTATTTTTTATGTAATGGCATTTATCCTCATTATGAAGATCAGGGCTTCCGGCAGGTTGTTGTCCCCATCGGAAAACGGAGAGTCAATGTTTTCAAGGATCAGGGAAGGCGTTCAGTTCGTGTTCCGCAACCAGGTTTTACTGGGAGCATTATCGCTCGACATGTTTGCAGTACTGTTTGGGGGAACGGTGGCGATACTACCGGTATTTGCCTCGGATATTCTGCATACCGGTCCCCAGGGACTGGGGATTTTAAGGGCATGCCCGGCCATCGGCGCAATCCTAATGTCCATTGCCCTTACGGCCCGGCCGCCTGTCAACCGATCAGGCCTTAAAATGATGTTTGGAGTTGGTGTTTTTGGAATTTGCATGATCCTCTTTGCCATATCGACCCACTTTTATTTTTCCTGTTTCGTATTGCTCTTGAGCGGAGCCATGGATAATATCAGTGTTGTGATCCGGGCCAGCGTTCTACAGCTTTTTGCCCCGGATGAAGTGAAGGGCAGGGTGGCCGCTGTTAACAGTATTTTCGTCGGATCTTCCAATGAACTCGGGGCTTTTGAATCCGGGTTGGCGGCCAGGCTCATGGGGCTCGTTCCCTCCGTTATTTTTGGGGGAACAATGACCCTGATGGCTGTTGGAATCGCCATGAAGAAGGCGCCCCGCCTGCGGGATCTCTCGCTTAGCAAAATATAAGGCCAGGTGCATTTATTGAATAAATGATCATATTATTACCTTTGCGCGCTCCACTTAGCCCTGAAGTGCAAAGTCAGGCAAAAACTGATGGCGACTAGGTTATCTTATTGGCACGGACCGGATCATCCGGGTCACCGGGTATCGGTCCTGGGGTTGATCATTACCCTGGGAATTGTTTACGGCGACATAGGTACTTCACCACTTTATGTGATGCAGGCGATCGGTGTAGGCCTCGACGTGATCAATAAGGAAACGATTTATGGAGGGTTGTCGCTGGTATTCTGGACACTCACCCTCCAGACAACTGTCAAATATATCATCATCACTTTGCGTGCTGATAATAGGGGTGAGGGCGGCATTTTTGCTTTATACACCTTAATCAGGAAAAAAGCTAACTGGGCATATATCATAGCCCTGATCGGTGGCAGTACTTTACTCGCCGATGGCATCATAACTCCAGCCATCACGGTTACTTCGGCTATTGAAGGACTGGAACTGATTTATCCCGGCATTCCCATCGTATTAATTGTGATCATTATCCTCACAATAATATTTTTTACCCAACAGTTCGGCACAAAATTTATCGGTCAATCGTTCGGGCCATTAATGCTGATCTGGTTCCTTATGATCGGCACGCTCGGACTATCCCAGCTAATCTATTATCCCCGTATCTTCGAGGCAATAAACCCGGTTTATGCTTTCAGGCTGCTGTTTACCCACCCGGGAAGTTTTTTCATCCTGGGCGCTGTATTCCTCGCAACTACCGGCGCTGAAGCACTTTATTCTGATCTTGGGCACGTTGGATTATGGAATATCAGGATTTCATGGATATTCGTTAAAACAGCCTTATTGCTGAATTATTTTGGCCAGGGTGCCTGGATAATCAGTAATCCTGAATTCCAATCCGGGGAACAAAACCCGTTTTTTGCCATTATGCCAGAATGGTTTCTCCTGATTGGTGTAATCATAGCGACCATCGCTGCCATTATTGCCAGTCAGGCATTGATTTCCGGATCTTTTACCCTCATTAGCGAAGCCATCGTTCTGAATTTCTGGCCAAAGATCCGGATTAAATACCCCTCTGAGCTTAAAGGACAGATGTATATTCCGAAAATCAATGTCTTTCTTTGGATTGCCTGCTCTGGCGTTGTAATTTATTTCCGGGAATCTGCAAATATGCAGGCTGCCTATGGTTTATCGATTTCAATCACCATGTTAATGACTACCTTCCTTCTCCTCATTTTCATTTCAAGGCAGGTTCCATTGATTATCACAATTTTAATCGGGCTGATATATTTTATTATTGAAGTCTCATTTCTGGTTTCAAATATGTTCAAATTCACCCATGGTGGGTGGTTTACCATTATGCTGGGTTTGATTTTTTCATTGGTCATGTATGTATGGTACAATGGCAGGAAAATCAAGAACAGTCTGATGGAATTTGTGAAGCTGAGTAATTTTATACAGATCCTAAAGTCACTCCAGGACGATCAGACAATTCCGAAATTTGCCACAAATGTTGTTTATATTACCAAGGCGAATAATAAAACTGAAATTGAATCCACAGTTGTATACAGCATTATCAACAAACAACCCAAGCGGGCCGATTTATACTGGTTCCTCCACATCGATATCAAGGATGAGCCCTACACCTTTGAATACGAGGTCACGCACATGATCCCCGGCAGGATCATAAAGATTGATTTTTACCTGGGTTTCAAGATCGAACACAGGATAAACCTATATTTTCATCAGATCATCGAAGACCTTTCGAAGGCCGGGGAAATCGATATCCTGTCGAGGTATGCCTCACTACGTGAAAACAAGGTTTCGTCGGATTTCAAATTTGTCCTGATTGAAAGAATGCTGACCCGTGACATGAGGCTTTCCTTTATCCAGAAGTTAATTATGGAAATCAGCGACCTGATCGGGAAGACCGGTATTGCAGAAGAAAAATCCCTGAACCTCGACACAAGCAATGTGATCATTGAAAAGGTGCCGCTTGGCGTGCGGCATTCCGAACCTTTAAGGATCAAAAGGATCAATAAACCGGTTTGGCTTACTGAAGAAGACAGCGACAAAACATCGGGCGCATGATGACCTCCTGTGGAAAGAGCCAACGACCGGCATCTTATCCGGATTCGGGTGTTGGAACCTGTCCTTATTCGAATACCTTCACTTCAAAAATATAATCCGACAGGCTTTTTATCATCAAGGGCCTGTTCTGAACCGGGAAAGCAGGTTTCCGGACAGAAAGGATGTTGATCCTTGTCAAACTATCGATGGGTTCTTCCAGGAAATTCCTGAGGTAGGTGGATTTCAGGGCAAATGCAGAACCTTCCTGGGTAATATTTTTCCCATTCACGATACCAATGATGTAGCCGGCTTCATTGATGAGGGGTCCACCGCTATTCCCCGGGTTCAAAGGCAGGGAGACCTGGTAGGATGTGGTATCTCCCTGGTACCCGGTGATCGAGCTCACAACACCTTCGCTGTAAACCACGTCATATTTCGGGTAGCCGAGGGTAAACACTTTTTCACCGATCATTGATTCGATCTCGTTGATGAAGACCGGTACCTGGCGTGGCGCCAAAAAGGCGGAATCCCGGATATGCAACAGAGCGAGGTCTGATGCCAGGTCATATTTGATAAGATATGCCTTCACGCTCCCGAATCTTGTATTCCTCAGAAAAAGTGAATCTTCATTCTTTACCAGGTGATAACAGGTTAATACATATCCGTCCTTGTTGACCAGGAAGCCGGTACCCGTATAACTTCCTTCCGGATTCTCCTTTTTACTGTCTCTGAGGGTAGCTACCACCTCACGCTGCGACATCCTGATCTGGGCCATTTCTCGCCTCAACCGGATGAATTCATCTTCCTGGGTGCGCAGCGAGTTTATGTAGTTCAAGGTCAGGATAAAAGCTGCCAATACGATTATGGTCACCGAGGCGGCAACAGCCATGGTGGAAGAATGAAGTTTTAAGGCCCTTGTGAAGCTTCTGTTTTTATGGGCCGGTTTTTCCCGCATCATTTCAGCATGGATGGTCTCGAGCTGTAACGACAGGTTGGCACGTATATCCGATTTTTTCAGGTTATCGATAAGGTCCAAATACTCGTCGAAGGATTTTTTAAATTCAGGATCGGATGCAAATCTCCGGTTCAAACCGGTCATTTCCTCCGGGCTGAGTTGATTCTTGATAAACCGGTCGAACAGATCAAAATCAGATATCATCTTCATAGCTCCGCGTGGTTTTCTTGTTCACCGTAAAAAAATAATTTTTTAAGCCTTTGCAGGCATTTGTATTTTTGTGTTTTTGCATTTTCCGAATTCGTATATCCGAATTTGGCCGCAATATCATTCATCGTCAAATCCCTCAGATAAAAATCTTTCAGGATCGTGGCACAGGGCTCTCCGAGTTCCCCGATGGCATGCATCATTTTACTCAATGCCAGGTCATGATTTTCATGGCTCTGGATCAGGTTTTCCATATCCTGCGGTTCAGTTTCAAACTGAGTATCATAGATCTTAACTTTCTGCTCATTCCATCTTTTCAACCATAACCTTTTACTCACTGCATAAATAAAGGTTTTGATGCTGCATCTGAGCCTGAATTCCGGTTGCTGCAGTTTTTCAAAAAGCAGGATAAGCGAATCCTGGAAAATATCTTTTGCCTCGTATTCGGTACCACTGTTTCGAAGGACCAGGGATTTTATGACAGGATAGCATGTATTATAAATAATTTTAATGCTATTCGATTGACTGTTCTTCAGTCCTTCCACAAGTTCTGAATCAACCTGACTTATACTATCCTTTTTATTCCAAACCAATCTTAATACTGTTTTCGGGGAAAGGTAACCTAATTTTTATTGATTTCCTTGGGTTACCTTTCACGGCTTTTGGTATTAAATTTAGTTTTAATTAAAACCAACGATCACATGAAAAATACGTTTTTAGCGATTTTAATTGCTGCCGGTCTTTTGAGCATTACTGGCTGCAAATCAGGAAGCAAGACAGATCAGGCCACAGATGTTCCCGAAACGGAAACTCAGCAGCCGGCTGACGAAATGACACAACCTGCGGATTCGACAATGGCTCAGGACACCGCAGCTGCCCAAATGTAACTTCGTTTAACTAGGATAAAGGCGTTCAATTTAACCGGTACGCCAACAGCCTGCCTTATGTTCATAGGGCGGGCTTTTTTTTATCAATGAAAGAAAATATAACTCACCATGATGGCGGCAATGAATCCGGAAAGATCTGCGATTAGCCCGCAGATAACGGCGTATCGTGAGTTCCTGATATTTACGGCCCCAAAATAAAGAGCCAAAATATAGAAGGTGGTCTCCGTTGAGCCCTGGAAAACGCATGACAATCTTCCTGCAAATGAATCGGGTCCATATAGTTTCATTGTATCGATCATCATTGCCCGCGCACCCGAGCCGCTAAGAGGTTTCATGAATGCCGTAGGCAGGGCATCGGTAAAATCTGCGTTCAGTCCCGCCCATAATACCAGGTCTTTCATCCCATTCACCAGGTAATCCAGGGCGCCGGAAGTCCGGAACATCCCGATGGCCACCAGCATCGCCACCAGAAAGGGTATGATTTTTACCGCGACCTGGAAGCCTTCTTTGGCCCCTTCGATAAATGATTCATATACATTCACTTTTTTCTTAGCGGCCAGGAGGATAAAGGCAATGATCACAGAAAAGAGTATGAAATTCCCCGCAAACGAAGAATACATCTGCATTTTCCCCTTCTCGAGGGTTACGAAAAAGTAAATGATGGAAGCGATGAGGATACTGAATGTGCCCAGGTATGCCAGGATAATTTTATCAAAAAGATTTATCCGCTGGTAAAGTGAGACGGCAACCAGCCCGGCCAGGGTGGAAAAAAAGGTGGCAATGAGGATAGGAATGAAGACATCCGAAGGGTTCGCCGCACCCAGCTGCGCACGGTATACCATGATCATGATGGGAAGGATGGTGAGTCCCGACGCATTCAGCACAAGGAACATGATCTGGGCATTGGATGCCGTGTCTTTTTTGGGATTCAGATCCTGCATGGATTCCATAGCCTTCAGCCCCAGGGGTGTGGCGGCGTTATCGAGTCCGAGCATGTTTGCTGAAATATTCATGATCATCGGTCCGATCGAAGGATGATTTGGTGGGATCTCCGGGAACAATTTTCTAAGCAAAGGACCAAACCATTTTCCGAAAATAGCGACAATGCCTCCATGCTCGCCAATTTTCATGATGCCCAGCCACAGCGTCAGAACACCCGTAAGACCAAGACATAATTCGAATGCGGTCTTCGCGGTCTCATAGCTGTTGTTCATCAGGTTTGTGAAAATCTCGAAGTCGCCAAAAAAGACCAGCCTGATCAAGGCAACGATAAATGCCACTAGGAAAAAAGCAAGCCAGATATAGTTGAGGGCCATTGAAGATCAGCGAATCCTGTCGGCTGAACGGACCAGGTCTTCATCCTTTTTAATATACCGGTTGGCCAGGGTATTGAAGATCATTGAGATTACCGGTGCAAACAATCCAGCTTTAAACGTACCGGGGTTCCCGGCCATGAAATTTTTCTGGGTTTTCATGGCCAGCCAGGCGGAAAAAAACAGGATCAACGACATCAAAATTGAATTGAACAGCCCCAGCTTGATCTGCGTCATCCGGTTTTTGTACCCTGAAATCTCAATGCTTGCGACGGCTATTGCAATTAAAGCTCCTGCTCCGCATAAAATGTAAGGCATATAAATTTTCGAGATCTCATTTTGGCCCGGCATTGCCTGTTTCAGGTATAATGGTGTGCAGGTCAGTTCTGCTCCGGAAATCGGACCAGGTTTTATCCAGTAGGGTAGAAGCAGGTAGGCAACCATGCCGGCAATGACAAGGACCAGGAAAACAGTCTGTATTCTTT
The DNA here is from genome assembly GCA_035292565.1 of Cyclobacteriaceae bacterium. Lineage (GTDB taxonomy): Bacteria > Bacteroidota > Bacteroidia > Cytophagales > Cyclobacteriaceae > DATDPY01. Next base: position 6,879 of record DATDPY010000288.1, read on the forward strand.
GTATCATGCAGTCGTAATTGTTATAACAAATGTAATCATGCACGCTAAATATTCTTAATGTTCACGGATAAATCCCATTGGTATGCGCAAACACTATATTTTTGTTCAATCAAAGATTCGTGGTGAGATACTTTCTTGAAATAGCCTATAACGGGTCCAATTATCACGGCTGGCAGGAACAGAAAAATGCCAGGGGAATCCAGGAGGTAATCGGAAAATCGATCTCGCTGATCATTAAAACCCCTGTGAAGCTGATTGGGAGCGGCCGGACCGATACCGGTGTTCATGCCCTCGGACAGGTGGCGCATATGGAAACAAACCGGGAGCTAAAGCCAGCGGACCTTTGTCACAGATTAAATAGGTTTTTACCGGAAGATATATCCATACTCGGAATTTATCGGGTCATCGAGAATGCCCATGCGAGGTATTCGGCCATCGCCCGGATCTACGAGTACCGGATCATCTATTTCAAAGATCCTTTCCGGTACAGGAGAGCCTGGTATTTAAGGGATCAGATCGATACAGGATTGCTGAATGATATGTCGGCCATTATGATGGAATATAATGACTTCCAGGCATTCAGCAGGGTTAAGACCGATGTTGAAAATTTCCGTTGCAGGATTTCTTCGGCAAGGTGGATTCGTCAAAATGGCCAGTTAAAATTTACGATCCGATCCGACCGGTTCCTTCGCGGAATGGTCAGGGCAATAGTCGGCACCCTGGTTGAAGCAGGGCGGGGAAAAATATCCGTTACGGATTTCAGGAAAATAATCCAGGACAGGGACAGGAGGCTTGCGGGTCCGGCGGCCCCCGCTTTCGGACTTTACCTTGCAAAAGTTGAATACCCAGAAAATATATATGTAGAATTGTAGTTTGGATATACAGGATGGAGCAAGAGAAGATCAGCGGTAACATCATCGACTTTAAGGTCCTGGGAAGGATACTGAAATTCGTAAACCCATACCGCGGGATATTTTTCCTGGTCGTATTCCTGACCTTCGCTTCAGCCCTTCTTGGACCGGTCAAGCCCTACCTCATTTCACTGACCATCGACCAGGACGTCGCAGCAGGAAATTATCCGGGATTGGTGAAAATGACCATCATCCTGGTTGTGCTCCTGGTAATTCACGGGGTGATCCAATACCTGCATACATATTATTCCGACTGGCTTGGCCAGCACGTAATCCGCGATATCAGGGTAAAACTCTACAGGCACCTGCTCGGACTTAAATTAAGGTTTTATGATAAAACGCCGATAGGGAGGCTGGTGACAAGAAATATTTCTGATGTGGAAACACTTGCCGACGTTTTCAGCGAAGGGCTTGCTGCCATGATCGGGGATTTGCTCCAGCTTGTATTTATTCTGATCCTCATGTTTTACACCGACTGGCGGCTCACCCTGGTAAGCCTTTCAACATTACCCCTCTTGCTTTTGAGTACCTATGTATTTAAGGAGAAAATCAAAATGGCCTTTAACGAGGTCCGGAACGCAGTTGCCAATCTGAATGCATTTGTACAGGAACATATTACGGGTATGCCGATTGTACAGATATTCAATGTTGAGAAAAGAGAATATGAAAAATTCAGGAAGATAAACAATGAACACAGGAAGGCCAATCTTAAATCGGTCATGTACTATTCCGTTTATTTCCCTGTCGCGGAAGTAATTCAGGCGATAGGGATTGGCCTATTGGTATGGTTTGGCACTAAAGGCGTGTTACAGGATGTCGTCACCATAGGTGTGCTCATTGCCTTCATCATGTATATACAGATGTTTTTCCGGCCGATTCGGATGATCGCAGACCGCTATAATACGCTCCAGCTCGGGATCGTAAGTTCGGCGCGAATCATCAAGCTGCTGGATAACAAGGAAATGATACCGGACCGCGGCACGGTGGTGGCAAAATCGTTTAGAGGAGAGGTTGAATTCCGGAATGTCTGGTTTGCCTACGACGATGAGCGGTATGTTCTGAAGAATATCAGTTTCAGGGCTGAGCCGGGACAAACGATCGCTCTGGTCGGTGCAACCGGTGCGGGGAAAACTTCTGTAATAAATTTATTGACAAGATTTTATGAACTTAACAAGGGCAGCATCCTGATCGATAAAACCGATATTACAGAATATGAATTGAAAGGACTCAGGAAGAATATCGGGGTTGTACTTCAGGATGTATTTTTATTTTCGGGATCCATCCGCGATAATATCACCCTGGGTGATACCGGGATTTCAGACGAGGAGATTCTTCATGCAGCCGACCTGGTAGGGGCCAGGGCTTTTATCGACAGAATGCCCGGCGGACTTGACTTCAATGTGATGGAACGCGGGGCAACGCTTTCAGTCGGGCAACGGCAGTTGATTTCCTTTATCAGGGCAATGGTGTACGATCCACATATCATTGTCCTCGATGAGGCAACATCTTCCGTAGATACCGAAACCGAAGAACTCATTCAGGAGGCAATAAACAAAGTAATGCATGGAAGGACTTCATTGGTAATTGCACATCGTCTGTCTACGATCCAGAAAGCCGATTCCATTCTCGTTTTCGATCAAGGAGAAATTCTGGAATCAGGAAAACATGACGAGCTTCTGATGCATGGCGGTTATTATGCACGATTGCACAGGATGCAGTACAAAGAACTGGATGGACCGGAAGCGACTATTCCGATTCACGGGCCTGGCGACCGGTTTATGCCATAAATTATTTTATTGACGTTTTGCAGGAAAGTTCATAGTAAAATCATTTGTGTTATTCAAAATAATTCAGAGGAAGCCTCCCCTTCAAGTTCTTAACGCTCTGCCCCCCTGCAAGCTGGCTCGTCGCTAAAAATGCCCACTGGACATTTTCTTAACGCTCCGCCCGATCTCTTTCCCTTGTTTTTTATCCATAAATTATCATAATTTGTTAATTCCTGTAATATGAATCATAGTCCCTAAAAGGATTTCATGATCACATTTCTGTTCTATCTTCCTTTCTTATTGCTTTTTGTAGTCCTGGCCGTTTATGGTGAACGCAAGATATCAGCATTTATCCAGGACAGGCTCGGCCCGATGGAAGTCGGGTACAAAGGAATTCTGCAGACGGTGGCCGACCTGGTGAAGCTTTTGCAGAAAGAGGATATTGTGAACAAATCTGCCGATGGACTTTTATTCAGGCTGGGCCCTTCGGTGATTTTTACGATGATATTCGCCGGTTATGCCGTGGTGCCGCTTACATCCTCGGTAGGAGGCGCAGGGATCGAAACGGGAGTGTTTTTTCTTCTGGCCATCATTTCACTCGATGTTATCGGGATCCTGCTTGCCGGCTGGGGCTCCAATTCCAAGTTCAGCTTATTCGGCGCCATGAGGTCAGCTGCCCAGATTATATCTTATGAAATTCCCCTGGGTTTATCCGTATTATGCGTCGTTATGATGGCCCAATCCCTTGATCTCCAGGAAATATCAATTCAGCAGGGCATATTCATCAATGATCTGCCGGGGACTGCCGGCAGGGAAACGCATAATTACCTTTTCGGGATTCTCAAAAATGTGGATATCACCGACACCGGAGGTATCCTTTCATGGAATATCATGCGCATGCCCTTGTTCGTTATCGTATTGATCGTCTTTTTCATTGCAGGGCTTTCAGAAAGTAACCGGGCCCCCTTCGATATCCCGGAAGCGGAATCGGAACTGGTGGGAGGGTACCACACCGAGTATTCAGGATTCAGGTTTGCCGTTGTGATGCTTTCGGAATACGGAATGATGCTGCTTATCTGTTTGCTCGCGGCAATCCTGTTTCTGGGGAGCTGGAATACGCCGTTCCCCAATATCGGAGGCCTGAAACTGGCCGAATGGACGAGTGGCATACCGGGTACCTGGGCCGGGAATCTTTGGAGCGCCTTCTGGCTCCTTTCAAAGGCTATCGTCCTGATCCTGGTGATGATGTGGGTGCGATGGACGTATCCCCGTCTCCGGGTCGACCAGTTGATGACGGTATCCTGGAAGTACCTGACCCCGGCTGCATTAATCATGATTTTTATAACCGGAATCTGGAGGATATGGATGACATAGCAGAAAAACCGGCAATTCTGTCAGGAGGAAGACGGAAAGGGATCCATAATTCCTATTGGGGAAATATCGGTGAAACCGTATCGACACTCTGGAAAGGATTGATGCTTACTTTAATGCATTTTACCCGTGCGAGAAAGCGATGGTACCCGCTGGGCGTTAACGATAAGGAATATTATTTGAATAATTCCGGCGCCTTCACGGTCCGGTACCCTCATGAAATACTACCGGTCCCCGACAACGGCAGGTATAAACTTCATAACGAGATCGAGGATTGTATCGTTTGCGATAAATGTGCGAACATATGCCCCGTTGATTGTATTGAGATTGAGTCGATCAGGGCAGTCAGGGAATTCGGAAAGACTTCAGACGGTACCCCAAGGAAGATTTATGCTGCCAGGTTCGACATCGATATGGCCAAGTGCTGTTTCTGCGGGCTCTGTACAACGGTCTGCCCGACGGAATGTCTCACCATGACCAAGGAATTTGATTTCTCGGAATACGAAATAAAAAACCATATATTTTCATTCGCCCGGATGTCGCCTGAAGAGATCGCCCTGAAGAGGAAAGAATGGGAGGAGTTTGAGAAAAATCAACCGGCGCAATCGCCTCAGCCAGGCATTGCCCAGGTTGCGGTTAAACCGAAGCCCGTGATCCGTACACCCTCGTCGCCGGTAAATCCGGTGGAACAGGCGCCCGATAGCCAGACTTCAAATCAGGGCACGGGTTCTCCTGCTCCGGCAAAATTCAAGCCGAAAATAAAAATTCCGGGGAGTTCAACGGGTAATGAAAAAACCGGCGATAAAAAAGATCCCGGCAACCCCGGTCCGGATAAAACCGACGACAAAAACTGAAATGGATATCCCGAAAATTCTGTTTTATTTATTTGCTTCCATCACATTGATTTCAGCAACGGGAATCCTCTTCGTTCGGAATATCATTCACGCCGCTTACCTTCTGGTTCTGGCATTCCTCGCCATTGCAGGCATTTATGTTATTGCCCATGCTGAATTTGTTGCGGTAACCCAAATCATTATTTATACCGGCGGCATCCTGGTTTTACTGATATTCGGAATCATGCTGACTTCAAGGCTGGCCGGGGAAAAAGTGCTGACAGGTTCCGGCAACAGGTTGCAGGGAACTGTAATAGGCATTATTTTTTTTATGCTGATCCTACGGGGCATATACCAGGTGCAATTCCCTGTTGCAGGTTCGGGACCACACAAACCATCCGGCCCCGGATTTAGCAATATCCAGGAGATCGGCATACGCCTGATGACGGATTATGTACTCGTTTTTGAACTTGCAGGTTTTCTGATATTGATTGCCCTGGTAGGAGCGTCATTCATGGCGAAAAAAGATTTTGGCAAAACCGGATATGATACCCATTGAACATTACCTGATATTGAGTGCCGCGTTATTTACGGCCGGTTTGATGATCGCGATCATTAAGAAAAATGCCATCGTGATCCTGATCGGAATTGAACTGATGCTGAATGCAGCGAATATAAACCTTGTTGCTTTCAGCCGGCTGGATCCGTCGGTTTTTACCGGACAGATATTTGCCCTGTTCGTGATTGTAATCGCTGCAGCCGAAGCGGCCATCGCGCTGGCAATCATCCTGAATATATACCGCGTATTCGGTGTCAGCGATGTCGACAAAATAAACCAGATGAAAGGCTGATTGGACAATATTCTATACATATCGGACGAAATCACCGGTTTGTCTGCAATGCTTGCAGCCGTCGTTCTTATAATGCCTCTTTTGTCATTTATGATTATGAATCTTTCAGGCTGGAAGAACGGCATCAACCCGGGTTGGATAGCTTCCGGTTTGGTCGGTTGCGCTTCGCTTGCAGCCTGGCTGCTTTTTTTCATCACCTGGAATTCGACAGCAAATCATCCGTTTTCGGAATGGATACGTCTTGAGGCGGCGGGGAATGCGATTGTCTTTAACGTTGGTTTTCTGATCGATAATGTTTCAACCCTGATGGCAGGAATTGTTCTGACCGTATCCTTCCTGATCCACATCTTTTCCATCGATTACATGAGGGGGGAAGCAAATTACAACCGGTATTTTTCCTTCCTGGGTTTTTTCACCTTTTCGATGCTGGGCATCGTGCTTGCCGATAACCTTTTAATGGTATTTATTTTCTGGGAACTTGTCGGATTTTCTTCCTACCTCCTTATCGGATTCTGGTTTCACAAACCCACCGCCGCATACGCTGCTCGCAAGGCATTTATGGTTAACAGGATAGGCGACCTTGGATTCCTGGTGGCCCTAATGACCTTGTGGTCATTGTTCGGCACGCTCGATATCCAGGAATTAAAAGAAGGATTTACCGTAATGGCAGCCTCTGGGGAAGGTAATTACCGGAACCATGAAATATGGCTGTTTATCGCAGGAGCCGGGATCTTTTCCGGGGCTGTGGGGAAATCAGCACAGTTCCCGCTGTTGGTATGGCTTCCGGATGCCATGGAAGGGCCCACGCCTGTCTCGGCATTGATCCACGCGGCCACAATGGTTGCCGCCGGGGTTTACCTGCTCGCGCGGACTTTCGCTTTATTGACCATGCCGGTCCTCGATATCATTTTGATCACAGGATCACTTACGGCTTTCATGGGAGCTGTTGCGGCGCTTACACAGAATGACATAAAAAAGGTTCTTGCATACTCCACCATTTCCCAGCTTGGCTTTATGGTTATGGGAATTGGAGCAGGGGCGAGAGATGCAGCCCTGTTTCACCTGTTTACCCATGCCTTTTTTAAGGCGGGTTTATTCCTATCGGCAGGG
>DATDPY010000289.1:0-10231 GCA_035292565.1 Cyclobacteriaceae bacterium
TGATCCTTCCTTTATAATCAAATGTCCCCTTGCCGAATAGCAGGACATAACCGGGCTTTGTCCTTCCAGCTTTTTCCCACAGGTACCGGATATAATCCCGGATGGCCGTAACATCCTGCGCACCGGATGAAAATTCATTATAAATTTCGGATGTGGTTACTACCTGTGAGTTAAGCCCGTTCAATTCCGATCTCAACCCCGCAATTCTCCATGCCTGTTGCCGGAAACGATCATGAGTAATGATAAGGAAATCGGGCGCTTCCTCACCATGGAGGTCCTGGTTCGGAATTTTTTGTAACGAGACAGGCATTCCCGCCTCGTCAGGATCGAATAATATAAATGTCCGGAGTGAAGAAGTCGGTGATCCAAAAATCAGTTCCCCATCGCTTATCGTTGTCAGGACTTCGGTAGGTTCGAGGGGATTGGTAATATCCCATACCTTCATTCCATTGGCCGGGCTCTTTACAACAAATTCGCATTCCGGGTACTGAAGGCTTTCAACCGACCTGAACATCACCTGTTCGTTCCGGTAGGCAAGTTCCCTTCTGGATTGGAGGATAAAGTAATTCAAATAGGCAACGCTGTTTCCTGATAGGGCTTTATTAAACCGGAATGAAAGGTTTATAACCTCCGGATTTGAAACGAGGTCAGTATTCACAGAAAATGAATCGATTCTGTTCTGTCCCCTAAGTGCATAATTGGCATCGGGTATGGGATCAATTGTCTGGCTTCCCAGGGGGTAATCGTTGATCGTGATGTCCATCGACGAAGGGGAATATGATTGACCCATCACGGAGGACACCAATCTTATGATGGAATTCTGCACGACCCCCGGAATGTCGATATTAAAAGAATATTCCCGTTGTAAATCGAACTTTTCGCCGTACCATTCCCTACCCGAGCCCAGGATGTTCGTCAGATCGGCCTCATGTGCTGCCAGTTCATCGAACGAAGTTATGCGGGGAAGCCCGGTCCCCGTTGCGCCTTCCACTTCCACCCTTATCCCTGCCTGATCGCCGAATGTTAAAAAATAAAAGGCGGTATCGGAATACAAATTATGCTGGTAGCTTATCGAGGCGGTCCCGTTATTTTCTGTTAGCGCCAGCAGGTGTGGTGACTGTCCATAAAAAAGAATATAATCCCCCACGTCGAACCTGCCATCCGCTTCTCCCCCGACATAGATCCGTTTCTCGCTGAGGTCTTCATACCTGCCGACATTATTGACCTGCGGAAGCATGAAACATCCGTTCCCGAAAATTTTTATCGTTTTCGGATCGAGCGAGGCAATATCGATCCCGGCCTTTTGGAAGAATTCATAATCCAGGCGATATATCCTGCTTTCGACGACGCCAAGCTTAAACCAGGTCCCGTTCCGCAGGACGGAATTCGGCACCGCCTGTACTCCTGCCAGGGCGGTCCGGCGGAATAGCGGAAAAAGCGTTTCGTATGGGAATAACGATCCCGCCAGAATAAGAATATTTACGACCAGTCTGATCCTCAAGCCTCCTTTATATCATGGAATTTACAAAATTAATAACGCTTTGCGTCCCGCATTATTGAACCCTGCAGCAGAAATGAGCCTTTTTCATTGATCCTTAGCCTGGTTAAGCTTTCCTTTCTGTTCAAGCGTCAGCTCATTCCGGCCACCTGCCAGGTCGCTAACAAGCGAGATGACCATATAGGAAATTACGGCCAATGAAATGCCCCTTGCCTTCATCAGAACAATGAACAGCATGGAGATGATGATGATGCTATAGCGGTAAATATTAGCCGGGTCTTTTATGCCTGAAAATTTCAAGGAAATAAATCTGGCCGGGGTCACCATTAACAGGGAGCTGATCACCACAGAAACTACAAGGAACCCGGGTGTGGCGACGAAATTCATGACCGGGACCTGTGAAAGAAAAGGCAATCCGCTCAGGAGGAATGCATTGGCCGGAGTCGGAAGGCCGGTAAACATGTCCTTTTGCCCTTCATCGATATTGAATTTCGCCAGCCTCAATGCAGAAAATGCAACGGTCAGAAAGCTTACATATGGAAGTATGGACCCATCGGGAAGTATTCCCGACATGAATTCAAAAATGATCAGGGCAGGAAGGGCGCCGAAGGTGACCATATCTGCCAGGGAGTCAAGCTCTTTTCCCATATCCGAATAGGCTTTGAACAAACGTGCCGTAAACCCGTCGAGAAAATCAAAAAAAGATCCAATCCATATAAAACCCGCAGCAAAAAAAATATCGGACCGGAATATGGCGATTACTCCGGCCGTTCCGCATAACAGGTTTCCAAGCGTCAGTAAATTCGGGATTTGACGGATGAAATTCTTCATGATACGTTATCAGCCCTGCAAAAGGGATTATATTTTTTTTCATGGCCTAATAAAGTATTCGGCCCGTGCCCCGGATAGACCTCTACCTCATCGGGCAGGCTGTAAAGATTATTCATGATCCCTTTCAGCAGGGTATTGTGGTCACCGCCGGGCAGATCGGTGCGGCCTACGCTTTCAAGGAACAGAATATCGCCGACGATACACTTTTGCATAGCGCTCTCATAAAAGGCAATGTGTCCCGGAGAATGGCCGGGAATGAAAAGCACTTTCCAGGAACTTTCGGCCAGGTGAACCATTTCACCTTCTGCCAGGTATCCATCCGGTACGGGCGTCGTGAAAACTCTGATGCCGTATATCCCTGCATAGGCCTCAGCGGAATCAAGCATTGCTTTCTCGCCGGCGTGGATATAAAATGGAATATTATATTCACGTTTCAGTTTTTTCACTCCGAGTATATGATCGATATGACAATGCGTGTTAAGGATCTTTACTGGTTTCAGGGAATACTCTTCGATAAAATTCTTTAGCGTAAGAAATTCTTTATCACTGTGGCATCCCGGATCGATAATCATGCATTCTCCGCCGGGCTGAAATACGAGATGGGTATTTTCATTGAAAACATTAAAACAAAAGGTGCGTATTTCAACCATTAATGTTGATTTTTGCAAAGTTGAGCCAAATATCCTCAAAATCAAATCATCGGATTTCTTAAGATATGAACACCGATGTCATAATCGTCGGACACGGGCTTGCGGGGAGCATACTGGGATATAAGCTTGTCAGCAAAGGATACCGGGTCAGAATTTTTGATGACGGCGAAAATAATTCCTCAGCCGCAGCAGCCGGGCTGTTTAACCCCATTACAGGAAAACGACTGGCCAAGACCTGGCTGGCTGATGAGATCTTCCCGTACCTCCATGAATTTTACCAATCGCTTGAGCGGGAGTTAAAGGTGAAAATTTTCCATCCTATGCCGCTTTACCGGCCTTTCGGGTCTGCAAGGGAAATGAATGAATGGTCTTCGAAAAGCAAGGACGGGCTGAATAACACTTTTGTGGAACAGATTAACGATGGCCACGTCCTTCCGGGAACCATACGCGATCCTTTTGGAGGGATGCATCTGAGGAGCGCGGGATTTGTAAATGTTCCGGTTTTAATCAGATCTTTAAAAGAATTTTTCTTGGAAAAAAATATTCTGGTAATTGAAAAATTCGATGAGAGCCGTACAAAGGTTACACACGGTGGCATCGAATACAACGGAATTACCGCCAGCCGCCTGGTATATTGCAACGGACTTTCGGCGGCAGGGAGCCGGTTCTTTTCATGGCTTCCTTTCCGCCCGGTTAAGGGCGAGATCCTGGTTATCGAATTGGAGACGGAACTCGGCTTCATCCTGAATAAAGGCATTTTCATCATTCCCGAGAACGGAAAAGTATGCAAGGCCGGGGCAACCTATAACCGGGAGGAGCCGTATTCCGGAATATCGCAGGAAGGGAGAGAATGGATCCTGGCCCGTATCCGGAAGTTGGTGAACTCTGAAGTCAGGGTAATCGAACATTATTCAGGAATCAGGCCTGCCACGCATGATCGCAGACCATTTATCGGCTTTCATCCTGAATGGAGTGGGGTGGGCATATTCAATGGATTCGGGTCAAAAGGGGTGTCGCTGATACCCTGGTTTGCCGAAAAATTCATCCATCATATGGGAACCGGGGCCGATCTTGAAAGGGAAGCAAAAATTTTCCGATTTTTTAATTAATTTAGATCTTCTATCGTTATGAGATAAATGAAACGCAGCGTTCAGGTCCTGATCTTATTTTCACTGGTTTTTCTTTTACCGGCCGTTATAAAAGCACAGCTTACCCTGGAGGAATTCGGACAGAACCGGGTGCAATACAAGAATTTTCACTGGCGGTATTTAAGTTCCGACAATTTCGACGTTTATTTTTATGACGGCGGAGATAAAATAGCCCAGGATGCCATCCGGTATCTTGAAAAGGAATTTGACCGGATCACGGATATCCTCGGCTATGCCCCGTATTCCAAGACCAAGATTTTTCTCTATAATTCCATTGCCGACATCCAGCAAAGCAACATAGGCGTCAACGAAACCAATTTCACGGTTGGCGGGCAAACCGATTTCTTCAAGTCGCAGGTTGAGATTGCATACCAGGGCACACAGAGCAATTTTAAAAAGGAGCTTGACCTGAAATTTTCCAAGATGCTGATCAAGGACATGATGTATGGAGGAAGCCTTTCGGAGATGTTTCAGAATTCCTACCTGCTTTCCCTGCCTGAGTGGTTTATCGATGGGGCGGCAAATTATATAGCATTTGGCTGGGATGTGCCCATGGATGATTTCATCCGCGACCGCTTCAACCATGGAAAACCTTCGAGGCTGAACAAGTATACCGGGGGTGATGCCGCCCTGATCGGACAGTCGGTGTGGAATTTTATTGCGGAAAAATACGGGCATAACAACATTTCCAATATCCTGAACCTGACCAGGATAATCCGGAACGAGGAAAAAAGCATTGCCAATACGCTGGGTATTCCGTTCCGGGAATTCATCAGGGAATGGACGGAGTTTTACCGGGAAGGTTCAAATCTTGTGAATGAATATTATTGGGTCCCTTCCGACGACGACATCATCATTAAGAACAGGCGAAACCATTCCTATGATAAGCTCAAAATCAACCCGGATGGAAAGCTTTTAGCCTACACCCGTAACCTCAGAGGGAAATATCAGGTAAGGATCACGGAGCCCGGCAGATCGGGTTCCAAAACCTATTTATCAGGTGGCTATCGCGCCATTAATCAGGATATTGATTACGATCTGCCGCTGATCTCATGGATCGACAATATTAATCTTGCCGTAATCGATTCCAGGCGCGGAAGCAATTACCTGTGGTTCATCAACATCAATAGTAACCGGAAAGTAAAGAAGGAACTTACGAGGTTGAATAATATCCGCGATTTTGATGTGTCGGAAAGCGGCAATCTTGCCGTGCTCAGCGCCGACCTCAACGGTCAGAGCGACCTGTTCCTGATCAGCCTCAAAAGGAATTCCATCAAGCGACTAACCAATGATGTATATGACGACATCAATCCGCAATTCGTCCCGGGCGGGAGCTCCATAATTTTCAGCTCTAACCGTCCCAACGATACGCTTACGGTGAACCGGACGCTTGAACTATCGAGCATTAGCGATATTTTCAATCTTTATGTTTATAATATCGATACGACGCGCAGCCTGTTATACAGGGTGACCAACACCCTCAGCAAGAACAGCGATCCTATTCCCACCGGGTCCACGGAGTTTTATTTCCTGAGCGATCAGCAGGGGGTCAACAATATTTATAAGTTCGAGATCAACAAGCGGATCTATATGCAGATTTCCAAATACAGGTCCAGCATATTGAATTTTGATATCGGCCCGAACAAGCAGGGTATTGCCTATACCATGCTGAACAACCGGAAAGAGCTGATCTATTTTGATCCCGATTATGATCTCAACGATGACACCTTTTCAAAGCAGACACGTCGCCAGGAATTGCTGAATGCCAAATATGTGGCACAGAAGCTGCAGAAACGAAAAGACGACCTGCGTGACTCGATCAATTTTGCCATCCGGGAGATCCTTGATTTTTCCGCCGCTGCCGATTCCGCTGAATTCAGGAGCGATACGGTTTCGGCAACGATTCCCGAAACTGCCCCCCGGGAAGAAAGCCAGGAATTCGTTGACACCGACAATTATGTATTTGACCGGGAAAACGTGGCCGCCGCCCGCAACCAGGAATCCTTCCTCTCCCAATACAGGAAACTGAGAAGGGAAAGCGATGTTATGGGTCCGTTCGATTACAAGGTGCTGATCTCCGCCAACAATGTAGTTACTTCCTTCGTGATCGATCCTCTGATGGGATTCGGGATAAAGCTCGAGACCCAGATGAATGATATGCTCGAAGACAATAAGTTCTTCGGCGGGGTTCTGGCAACGACCGATCTCAGGAGCGGCATTCTTTTCGGAGAATATCAATACCTGAAGCATGCCGTGGATTTCAACCTACGGTACGAGCGCAAATCGATATACAGGCCTACGGAAACCGCAAGTCAGAAATACTCCCTGAACATATACGAAGCCGGGGCATCATTACCTTTTACCACTACGGCCAGGATCGCCCTGAAACCCTTTATTGCCACTACGCGGTATTATGACCTTGATCCTTTCAACCTCACCACTCCTGCGCCCGGGGTCTCCACTTCGGAAAAGGTGTCTTATGGCGGATTCAAGAGTGAATTTGTTTTTGATAATTCGGTGGCAAGCGGCGTTAACGTGGTACAGGGATCAAAGGTCAAACTTGGTTATACCCTCTATCAGGGCCTTGCGGATGAAAGCAAGAGCTTTAGTAATTTATATGCCGACGTCCGGAATTACCTGAAGATCCACCGCGAACTTGTTCTCGCAGCCCGGGTATATTACGGGAGGTTCTTCCCGGATTATTCGCAGAGTTACCTGCTCGGCGGGGTTGATAACTGGTTGTTCAGCAGCACGAACAGGAGCGGAGAGAATGATCCCCTGGACGTCCGCTCCCTCAAGGATAACAGCAAGCTTCTGTTCGCCGAATATGTTACCAGCCTTCGGGGATTTGAATACAATACATTCCATGGTTCCAATGCCCTCCTTGGCAATGTGGAATTACGGTTCCCGATTATTCGCTACTTTCACCGGGGACCGATCTCTTCCAATTTCCTGAGAAACCTTCTGTTGATCGGATTTTACGATATTGGATCGGCCTGGACAATCAATTCCCCGTTTTCCGCCGAAAATGATCCGAGCACCGAGATCATTAAAAATCCAGGTTCGCCGTTCCAGGCCGTTATCCGGAACTTTAAAAATCCCTGGCTGCAAAGCTATGGTTTCGGCATTAGGACGGTGCTGCTTGGATACTACATGAAATTCGATCTGGCATATCCGATTGAAGATTACATCATACAGAATCCCAAATTGCATGTCTCCCTCGGGTACGATTTTTAGTATCTTGGGGAAATTTTTCAATCCCGAGTAATCATGGAGCTTTTTTTCAGGATGCATGGCACGGGAGAACCCCTGATCATCCTCCACGGGCTCCTGGGAAGTTCCGACAACTGGCAGAGCCTTGCGAAAAAGTTTTCCACATACTTTCGCGTATACACACCCGACCTGAGGAACCACGGCCACTCGCCCCATCATGATAAATTGGATTTTAATGTGTTGAATGAGGACCTTCTGGAGTTTATTAAGCGGATGGAACTCAGTGAAATAAATATTATTGGTCATTCCCTTGGAGGAAAGACGGCGATGAATTTCACTTTGAAGAATCCGGATTTCGTTAAAAAACTGGTTATCGTTGATATCGGCCCCTGGTATTACGACGTGATCCATGACCGGTACGTCGATAGCATGATGAAACTGGATCTCGAATCATTCAGCCGAAGGGAAGAAATTGATATCGCATTTTCGAGGGACATAACAAATCCTGCCGTCAGGCAATTCCTGTTGAAGAATTTAAAGCGCGATGAACACGGAAAATTTGCCTGGAAAATAAACCTGGATATTATAAAAAGAAATCTTCCGAATTTAGGGGAACCTGTAGTGTCCGAAATTCCTTTTCCAAAACCCGCACTCTTTATTGCCGGCGGAAAATCAGAATATGTGAAACCAAAGGATATCGGCGATATTCAATCGCTCTTCCCCGCAGTAAGGATTGTTTTTTTCGAGAATGCCGGGCATTGGGTACATGCCGACGAGCCCGAAATGTTTTACAAAACGGTAACGGAATTCCTTCATGAAAACCACTGAAAAGTCTGAGGATGATCCTGTGTCGATGGGAACTTTATTCCTGGTTCCAACCCGCATTGCCGACTGCGAGCCTGAATTATTTCTGCCTGCCGGGAATGCCGGCATCATCAGGCGTCTGAAACTGTACTTCGTGGAAAATGAAAGATCTGCAAGGAGATTCATCAGCGGACTTAAACTGGGAATTATCATTGAAGAAATTCAATTTGAAGTTCTCGATAAGGATACGGATGAAATCTCACTCCGAAAGATGGCGGCGGAAATCAAGTCAGGTAAAAATGCAGGACTGATGTCGGAGGCCGGAAACCCCGGCATTGCCGACCCGGGGTCGAAGCTGGTTGCCCTCGCTCATAAGTCGGGAATTATTGTCAGGCCCCTGGTCGGCCCATCATCGATCCTGATGGCGCTGATTTCTTCCGGTTTCAACGGGCAGAACTTCGCTTTCAGCGGGTATCTTCCCATTGATGGCGCGGAGCGGAAAAAAAAGATCAGGGAGCTTGAAGCGCGGGCTTATGGCCATAACGAGACCCAGGTGATTATGGAAACGCCATACAGGAACGATGCGCTGATGAAAGATCTTGTCGACACCCTGAAGCCCGGAACATTAGTATGCGTTGCCGCTGATCTTACCGGCCCCGCAGAAATGATCCGCACTATGCCGGTGCAACTCTGGAGGGAACAAAAAATTTCGTTGAATAAAATACCGGCGGTGTTTTTGATTTATCATCCTTGAAATATTAACCATAAAGTCGACGCAAAGGTTAAAATACTGTTTCTGATTATGGCAAAATATTCTGGTCGCAACAACATTTTTGGGGTAGCATATACTATAACCCTGTACGAAGGAAACAATATCGTTTATTACTAATTATAATCCCTGCCCTGAAACACATAAATAATTAATGAAATTTAATTCCCGGTTTCAAGGTGGCCAGACGGGCAGGAGGAATACCCGCCTGCCAAGCTATAGCTAGTGGGCGGCGGACAGGCCGGGGTCTTCCGTTGATATCCAAATAAAATATTATCTGCCCGCAATGGGGGACCCCGGGTCTCCCGCATCCTATACCGCGCAAACCCAGCCCGGGGCTAACGTCAATTATATAAGGACGTTATAAAATATGGAAATGCACGAGGAATTATTTCTTCGAATAAATAGCTCATCAATATTTCCTTACTTTTGTCAATGTGGAACATTGGTCAAATATAAGTGAGATCTTTATAGAGAACATCAGATCAACGACGCTGCTTGAATACCTGGGCGTCCTGTTCGGGCTGGCTAGCGTGCTGTATGAAAGAAAGGGTAGCATTCTCGTTTTTCCGACGGGCATCGTAAGCGTGCTGATCTATTTCTACATCTGCTTCAATCACAGGCTCTACGCCGATATGGGCATTAATGCCTATTATTTCATCATGAGCGTATACGGCTGGTACTTTTGGCTGAGAAAAGATAATTCGGGGCACGCCACTTTAATAACTACCTGCAGCCGAAATGAGATTATAAAATATCTTGTTATTACTCTGATGGCATTCATCATCCTTTTCCTTGTGCTGAAAAACCTCACCGACAGCGATGTGGCGGCAGCCGATGCCCTGAATACCTCAATATTCATCACAGGCATGATCCTGCTGGCCAGGAAAAAACTCGAGAACTGGATCGCATGGATCGCCGGAAATTTTGTCTCCATACCCTTATACTTTTATAAAGGCCTCGTCCTGACAAGCCTGCAATTCCTGATTTTTTTTATTTTATCCATTTCAGGATTTATCATGTGGAAAAAAATGATGCGACAACAAACGGCATGAAAAAGATCGCCATTGTAGGACCCGAATGCACCGGAAAGAGCTGGCTTGCCCAAAAACTGGCCGAGCACTTCAGCGCCTCCTGGGCCCCTGAGTTCGCGCGGGAATACATCGATCGCCTCGACAGGCCCTATAACCGCGGCGACCTTCTCGCCATTGCGAAAGGGCAGGCGAAGATGGAAGATCACGTGACGGAAGGCGCCGGCGACCTATTGTTTTGCGACACCAACCTGCTGGTGATCAAGGTCTGGAGCGAGCATAAATAC
>DATDPY010000290.1:0-10913 GCA_035292565.1 Cyclobacteriaceae bacterium
TGAACCGATTTAAAAATGATTTCATTAAACCCTTGATCACTATTATGATGATCAGTTTTGCTGCATCATGTTCTAAGGATAATACGGCTGAACAGGGTACGGCCAATTTATATGTAACGGACGCAGCGATCGACAACGCAGATATTCAAGGCGTTTTTGTTACAGTGGCCAATATTAAAATAAACGGGAAGGCTCTAACGGGTTTCAGCAAACAAACCATCAACCTGATGGCATATCAGAAAGGTGAGACCAAATTGCTGGGTTCAGAGCAAATCGAAGCTGGTGCTTATAATAACATAGAGATCTATCTTGACCAGGACCTGGATGAAGACGGTAATTCCCCGGGATGTTATATGTTAACCAGCAGCGGAAAGGAGAACCTGGCTTCCACGGGAGTATCCACACATATGATTACGGCAACCGGAGCCTTTTCAGTAATTGCAAATTCTTCCACCGATTTAATTATTGATTTTAATCTCCGTAAAGCGGTTAAAGAGGAGGGCAGCGGAACCGGGAATTATACATTTGTCGCGCAGGCGGGTCTCGATGAAGCGGTGCGAATTGTTCCGAAAAATTCAACGGGGAATATAAGCGGCACATACGACGGTACGATCGGCTCCGACCAGATTGTGGTCGCCTACGCATATAAAAAGGGTGAATATAATGATGCTACCGAAACGGTCGAAAATAGTAACGGAGTATGTTTTGCCAACGCACAAAACTGCGACAGGGTAGAAGGCGCAGTCAACGGCACCTATAAATTAAGTTTTCTGGAAGAAGGTGATTACGAACTTCATTTTGCCGAATTCAGCAAAAATTCCGACGGAACAGTATCCCTACAAAATATGCTGAATATTGATACTTCCGGAGATATTTCAGCCGATAATATAAGAGTTACATCCGGTATGGATGTTTCCCTGTCGATCATACTTAAGGGTACTTTATAATCTTGTCTGTTCATCACTCATTTTCTCTGAGTGCTGCATTTTATTCCGCAGCACTCTTTTTTTATACCAGATCTTTCAGGGATTTAGGTGCTCTCAGCCGGTTTTTTCCTGAATGGTCCTTTTCTTCGTCTGATGCGTCATTGCTTTGCGTCAGCATAAACGAAATAAATTTACGAATCACCCCATTTCCTTCGATTGACCGAAGTCACAGTAAATGTAAAAATTGCATCTACTTCCAGGTCAGACGAACCATTCTGTGCAAACGAAGCCACTTAGTCAGACAAGTCCCTCTGGTCTGACGGCCTTTTCGTCGACTAATTTAATCTACAAAGTAAGGTATTAGGGGAAATCATCTCAGACCCTGAAACAATGTCATTCCTGACTAGTGGAGCACTTTTTAAAGAGTTAAAATAAAAAAAAACGGATAATGTGACTTTTGTCATATTATCCGATGATTTTAAACTTTATCTTTTATCCACTAAATAAGCTGGCCATGAAACATTTAATTATTTTTTTAATTGTAGCCGATGTGGTTTTGACGATGTTCTTCCTCCCCTGGGGAATGCTTGCCAATGCGGCTATATTAATAATCTCGATGGCGATTATCCTCCCGGTATTATATTACCGGACATACAAAACATTCAACAAGAAGAATCCGTAATTAATAAATTATCAACCAAAGAAGCTGCAGTAAATTCGCTATTCGCGTTTATCTGTGTAGAACGACTCACTATTGGTTAGAGGGTTGCTTTAAGCCTGTAATTTTCAACGCTCTGCTTATTTTGTCCTTGGATAAATATCCTCCCAGCCTGCCTTACCTAACATTTTAAGCCCGGATACCTTGCCGCTTTCAGATAAAAATTCAACCTGGAACCAATCATCCCCAAGAAAGAGATTCCGGCTTATAGGTTTTAGAAGAAAGGTGCGGCCTAAAAAGTCGTTAAGATATAATCTGTTGTCCTTCACAAAAGTGCTGAAATTATCAAATTCACCGGCATAAGATTCAAGAACCTCATCGCTAATTGTATTATCATAGTCATGCGCATCCAGGGCTGAAAGAAACCACTCGAAATTTTTTTTCTGAGCTTCGTTTGCCGCTTTGGCCTGTCGTTCGGAAAAAATGATCTTTTGCGCTTTGATCAGGGCCTGATCTTCGGCAACCGGAACATCAGGCATTACCCCGGTGCCTTCCCAGTCCTTTTGCGTGATATAATTTATAGATCGTGCGAACGGGATATCGGCAACAAATCCCTGTCCCAACGACACCGGCCCTGTCGGATGTGCACCGCCGCCCGTGGTATCACCCACGATCAGGGCCCGTTTGTTTACCTGCATGGCATAGGTAAAATCTTCCGCTGCAGAGAATGTGTGTTTTCCTGTCAGGATATATAAGGGCATTGATAATTTCATGTTATCCGCTTCTTCGGGATCCGCCCAAAACTCGCCGGTTTTGCCCGCCCGGCGATCATATATATCATTTAACCGGGTTTTTTCAATCACGAAATAACTGGCGATATGCTTTACCATCCACGGGCTTCCGCCGCCGTTCTTTCGGAGATCGATAATGATCGCATCAGAATTAGATAAAAACCGGAACGCGGAACTTATCGTGGGTTTGGCTTGCTCTACAAATCCGCTGAAGCCGGTGAATTCCACATATCCGATATTTCCACCCAGGATCTCGACCCGTTTGAAAGAAAAATTTGTCTTTATTTGATTTTTTAACATCGATGAATCAATTCCAGACTGTTCTACTAGGGGTTTTAACAGTTCCTTTTGTAAGTCAGGGTTATAATTTATACGCAGGTGACCGTCCCTGTGAACTGCGTTGATATCGCTTTGTATTTGTTCAGCCAATTTTCGGGGATCTGTGAATTTTTGATAAACGCTTTTTTCGAGTTGTTTATTTAAATGAGCCGAAATTTCTGCCGATTTCTCTGGAAAAATGTAATTGTTAAACAAGGCAATGTTCAGGCTGTCAATTAATACTTTCGCGGAGAATTTTTCAGAGATTGTATTACGCGGATCCTGTGAATTGGAATTTTTAACAATAAGGATCACAAACATTGACACGATAAGAAACGCTTTGTTTTTCATTGTCATTGTTATTGTTGTCTTTGTGTGTTAATGTTTCGTCGATGAATTTATTCAATTGCATCTTCGCGATACTTCCTCCGGAAAACTCAAACATCATGCCATTGATTTATTTACGAGTTATCATGGCAGGGATGAGATTATTTTTATGGGTTTGGCCGAAAACGGACGACAGTGTCCGATTTTGCTTAAACAATTTTAAGTTTATGACGATTCTGAATCCGGTCTTACCGAAAATTATTCTTTATCAAGTACGAAGGTTACTTTGAATTCGCCGTACTCATTAATGGCTGTTGATTCAATTACAAGCGATTTGCCTTCTTCATCAAATTTGTAAATTTCAATGCTCTGGATTTCCATTTCCTGACCCTGAAATGGCATATTGATCTTTGAATCCGATTTAAAGCCTTTATTGTCTTCAAGCCAGTTTATCCTGGTTATGCTTTTAAACTGATCCGGGACCGAATTCTCGCATTCCTTTCCGTCCATGGTGTATTTTGCCTTGAAGCTGGTTTCTTCCCCTGATGGCCCGGGAGCATACCTTTCTATGGTCAGCTTTTTCCCCTTCTGGACAATAATTAATTTATTAGGCGCCCAGTAGCGGCCATATTCCCCAAAGTCACTTCGGGATTCATTCAATACCCAGGTACCAGAGAAATTAGGTTTTTTTGCCCCAGAAGCTGAGAAACATGGCAGGTATACAACTGAAAATAATACGAACATTACAGTAATTACAAGAATGGGTCTCATTGGACCGGGATGTTGATTTGTTATCTTTTTCATTTTCAGGAAATTAAAATT
This sequence comes from Cyclobacteriaceae bacterium, assembly GCA_035292565.1. Classification (GTDB taxonomy): domain Bacteria; phylum Bacteroidota; class Bacteroidia; order Cytophagales; family Cyclobacteriaceae; genus DATDPY01. The sequence continues at coordinate 3,843 of DATDPY010000290.1, forward strand.
GCGTTTATACTATAAAAAAAGATATCCGGTATTAGCTCGGAAAAATGGCTCGGGACTGATATAGTGATTATTGGCAAAATTTACATAATAAAACACAGCCGGAGTAATTTATTAATGAATATTCTGTTTTGATTGAATTTGGTGATTGCCTGGATTGAAAACAGGGTCTGTCATAAAAATATGTATCTAAATTGAACCGGATCCCCCTCCCAACATATCATATCCCTTCAAGCCCGGGGACCCGGTTCAATTTAAAAGGGAATATCTGATGTAAAGCACAGAAGCTTGCAAAATTATCGGGAGAATAGATAAGAGAAAAGAGTCAAAAAAATGAATATCGGGTCATGATATTTATGACAGGGCAAATTGGAATCCTGCTGGTCCGACCAGCCGCCCTGGTCAGAGGAGCCCTCGTGGTCTGACTAATCCCCGGGTCGGACCAGGGTTATCTTATTTTTCCAGGGTGATCCTTAATTGCAGATCATCAGAAAATGAAGGCAATTCAAGAGTGAGTTCGCCTTTGGAATGATTAACGGTATGTCGGCTGATTGTTTTTCCTTCAAGCGGATCAATAAATATCACTTCATATTTACCCGCTGGCAAGGGGCAGGTCCATTGACCAAAATCGGTTTTCCTGTTTTTCAGCCAGTAAAGTATATAGTCCTTTCCTTCCATCATTAATCCATATAAACTTATCCCCTCAGGAATTTCATTCCTGAATTGATCGCCGATCGGGCTGGCATGAATGAAATCGAAGCCTTCGATTGTGGATTTCAGGATGGCAAGCTGCTCCCTGACCTCCCTGCCGCTCTGCCTCCGTCCTGAAGGATTCCTTCCAAGGCCGGTCATGTCGTCGGTGGAAAATGACCAGTCGAGATTGCTGTATTCCGCCCCACCTGCCATGATGAATGCCCAGGCTTCCTTTCGCCTGTCCGGGGCGTTGGTGCCGCCGGAAGTTTCGTCGAAAGCGACAGGAAGGTTCAGGTGATAATTGTCCGTGACGGCGGAAGGAGGGAAGGCATAATGAAAATTCAGGATAGAAATTGACTTGATTACCGTAGTGATCTTGTAATAGCTGTTGGCAATATTCTGGGCGATGAGATGTTTTTTTGGAAGGCTCTCTTCGGCATCCGTAATGCATCCGGCGATCATGCCCTGCCATTCATCAATTTCGGGGAGGAACTGCTGTTCCCTGATCGATTCTTCCACCTGCGGGATCCCTTTCAGCCAATAAGGCTCGTTGCAGATCTCGAAATAGATGTTGTCGAATTCATTCACTTCCTCGACAATCTTTCGGACCATCCTTAACTGTTGATCGACAAGCGATTTATGCTTCAGCAGGTGGAATTCATTGTAAGGGACATCGCCGATACCGTTGATATTATTTTTCACATTAAGCGGCGAATAAAGCCACCATTCAGGCGTGTAGATGGCTGTGAACAATACCACCTCAACGACCACGTCCCGTTTGCCGGCTTCCCGGCAGAAATCTTTCAACCTGTTGAAATAAGTTTCATCCCATTTATCGAGGTCGAATTTATTTCCACCGTTATAATAGCCGGACTCGCCACTCCTTTGCCAGGGTGTCAGTAACCGGTTTGGGCGGGGCGCGAGCGTATTCTGCATTTGATCCCATTGCATCTGCCTTCCGCGTTCCGAATCTTTATCGATACCCTCACAATAAACTCCTGAGAAGATCCGTGTCTGGTTAAATCCGTAATCCTGCAGCTTTTCGAGGTAGGCCTTATAATCCAGTTCGGCATTCAGAACCATTCCGTAATGTTCCGCAGAAGTAATGAGGATCGTTGGTTTACTCCGGAAAAGGAAATAATGGGGATTGTCGGGGTGGAGGCTGATGGGAACCTGTGCGTTCACATATTGAAATGTATAAAATATTGTGAACAGGATAATTTTAAATTTCATATGCTTTTGGATCCTATATATTTTTTATCCAGGCTTCTTTTATGTTTCTTTAAATCCCGATTTTCTTATTCCGGCCAGGTAGCCGCCTAAAAACCTGTCGATTCCGGTAATATGGCTTGATGGAAACAGGTACAAAACGAAGAGTGCAGCCACTTCGATTAAGTTCTTATTGACGATCCAATAACTTCCTTCAACATGGATATTGAATTCTAATCCGTTGAAGGGAGGATATGCGATATAATAAACCAATAAAAGGACCATTCCGCAAATCGTAGAAGGCTTTGAAAGCAAACCGATAAACAAACTTAATCCGATCAATACCAACCCCCATATATTTAAGGCATCGACAATTTGAAGTATTGATTCGTTCTGGGCCAGACCTTTAAATATTGATGCAAGCGGGCCAACTGATCCCAGCAAATACGATTTGGCGCTCCAGCCAGGCGTATAAAGTTTGACAAGTCCTTCGAATAAGAAATGCCATCCGATCAGGACCCGTAAAAAAGTTAATGCGAATAATTGCGGAGTTAAATAGTTTGCCTTTTCAATAATATTTTTATTCATCAGGATAAATTTGTTTTTAAAATGAAGTCGTTTTCCTCATCACGCTGATTACCCCAATATTGCCTTTTCATTAACGGCATCCCATCGAACAGTTTTTTTATGATCATAAGCCAGGTTAGCCAGGTTAAATGTCACGGCTTCTTCAAATCCAACGTCAACATTACAACTGGTTTTCCCATGTCCGCGAATGGCATCCACCCACTCTTTGATATGCAGGAAGGTGGCATCGATCACCTTGCCATCAATATAAGTGGATCCATAGCCTCCTTTCATGTATACTTTGGATGTTGCAGAAGTAACGGCATCTACATCCGTACTGGGTTCATAATAATACATTGGGTTTGATGAGTCTATCCCGACATCCTTGTATCTTTCCGAATAGCTGTCTTTGTATAATAAGATCGCCCTGTCGATATCCATCGAAGCTTCGGAGCCCAGGATTCGAGTCTGCCGGTAAATTCCATTTTTTAAAGTGCCGTCATAGGTCAGCGTCAGGCCTCTTTCAGGATAACTGAAGATCGCATTCATGATATCCGGCATATCGCCATGATTTTTATAATAGAACTGACCGCCCAGCGCAACCACCGACTCGGGAATACCAAGATTCAAAATCTGGTTGACACAATCGTAAGTATGAGAAAAATCGTTCCCTGTGATGCTGGTACCGTAGTCGCTGTATCGCTGCCAGTTAAAATACCGTTTCAGGTCGAATTCATGCCAGGGTGCATTACCCAGGAATTCTTTCCAATTAATATTGTCTGGAGATCCAAGGTGATCAAACCTTCTTTGTCTTATCCACGCGCCATCCAGGCTGTTCCTGTTTGTATAGGTATGAATCATTGAAACGGTACCTAAAACACCCTTCAGGTACAATTCGCGGGCAATTTTAAAGCTCATCTGCTGACGGTTTTCATGCCCTAGCTGGAAAACAACTCCTGTGGATTTGATAGTATCTTTTAACTCGACAGCTTCCTCGATGCTGCGGGTCATCGGTTTCTCCAGGTAAATATGTTTGCCTGCTTTAGCCGCTTCAATAGCTATCTGAGCGTGGGTATGATCAGGAGTAGCAATTACAATGGCGTCAATTTCATCGCTGGCGATCATTTCCCGGAAAATAGGGAATATGGTTGCGGGTTTCGAATTGCCTTTTCCGCCCCCAGGCCGGGTTTCATTCATCGAGAAATCAACACCACGCTGCGCATGTATTTCGAAAGTGTCGCAAATACCCGCTAATTGAAGGTTTAAATCTTCCCGTTCCAGGAAAGCGCGGAACCACTCGGTATATTGGCCGTTGATCGTATTCCTTTCGACAATTTCCGGGTGTGTATAACCAAGTGAATGCATTAATTGTTCACCCCGCCATCCATTGCCGATCACGCCAATCCGTAATAGATTACTATCCCTGCCCGTGGGCGGAACTAATTTCTCACCTGGCGCCTCGAGATTCTCTATCTTCAATGTGCTTTTATAATCTTTAAAGGATTCGCTTTTCTCTTCGGGCATCTTATCTTTAAAAGCAAATCCGAAGTAGCCCAGCAAGGGCACTGACACCAGACCCTTTAAAAAGTCCCTTCTGAAAATGTTTTTAATCGGGTGATTCATTGTTGATGATTATATAAAAATGACGATTATCAATAAATGCCAGTCCACCTGCTATATAATAAACAATGATACGCATTTAAAATATTTATTTTAATGATCCCGCAAGCGCGAAAGCTTGATAAGAAAATGATTTTGAAAATGCAATTAGGGATGGATAAATAATACATTATTTTTATTAAAAAACATTTATCCCGTAAATAAATGCATATGAAATTCAGGTATACACGCCTCATAACCCTGTTGTAATTTGAAATGAATTGGAAAAAAAGTTCTCTTCCCCATTCTCCCTTTCATCAGCTATAGAATTGAAATTTAGTTCAGTTATAAAAAATACCCTGGCTGGGTATTTCATTCCGCCCATGCCAGGGTATCATTCAGAATACAATCTTTAATTAATCACGGTGCATTCGCCCCAATATTCCCCCGGGCTATCGCCGTTGCCAGGTTATCCGAACTCAGGTGCACATTCACATACCCGTCGAAGGCGATCATATCGGCATAAGTAAGGGGTACTTCAGCATTCGTCTGAGTCACATTCGTTTTACTGATACCGGTGGTGCCGTTAACATTGCTCAGATTGATGGCAATTCCGCCTCCTTCCTCCGCACTGTTATTATGTATATGGGCCGGGTGACTGGCGCCTTCAGCCGTCCCGATAAGCTCGATAACAACCAGGGTTTCATTATTCACCCGCTTTGAAAAGGTCACGGTCCCGCTGATTGCCGGATCGGAAACGGACCCCAGAACATATTCCTCGGAATCCCCTGTCAACTCATTCTGTCCGACATCTCCCTGTGCAACCAGGGTTGCGAGACTGGTAGAGCTGAGATGAACGTTCACATATCCATCGAATGCAATGAGGTCGGCGTAGGTGAGGGGGTCTCCGGCATTGGTCTGGGTGATATTGGTTTTACTTACCCCGGTAGCGCCGTCCACAGTGTTCAGGTTGATCACGATGCCTCCGCCCTGGGCAGCGCTGTTGCTATGGATGTGGGCAGGATGCATGCTCCCCGAAGTTGTACCGGTGAGCTCAATCATGGCAAGGGTTTCGTTATTGACCCGTTTCGTAAAGGTGACCGTTCCGCTGATGGCCGGGTCCGATACCGAGGCCAGCATGTATTCCTCAGAATCAGCCGTAAGCTCGTTCTGGCCGATATCGCCCTGGGCAACAAGCGTCCCCAGATCGGATGAACTCATATGTACGTTTACATATCCATCGTAGCCGATCAGGCCTTCATAGGTAAGGGCTGTCTGGTCGTTAAATACCGCCACAACGGTCTCACTTTTTCCTGTAGCGCCATCTACCTCATTCAGGTCAAGTACGATGGAACCTCCTTCCGCAGCATTGTTAGCATGGATATGGGCAGGGTGCATTCCGCCGGCATCCGTGCCGTTTAGCTGAATGGTGATGATCACGGCGTTATCGGAACGTCGCTCGAATGTCACTGTCCCGCTCACGGAATTATCGGAAACGGGATTCAATAGATACTCTTCCTTGTCGCCTGTCGGCTGTGGCCCTTCATCCGTATTGCACGATGCAAACCAAAATAACAATCCGGGTAGCAAACAAATGGTAAATAAAATTCTGATAGTTCTTTTCATATTTATCTTGTTTAATGATTGAACAATTAAATCTTCCCCTGTACTGTAAAATCGTGGTCAGGGTTGCCCCCCTGGAAATTTAAAATGAGATGATTGTTACTCACTAATACACATTGCAAGGGGGACTTTCCAGATTTTCAGAAAAAATGTTTCCGTCTTACGGATTACTCTGGGAGCAATTAGAGGGAACAGTGTTGGGTTTTAAGAAATAATATTTGGCGGAGTAATGTCAAGTTCCCCTTTAGACGCTATCTCATGATAAGCATAATTATATTCCAAAAGAGGGATTAAGGGGGTTGTATTTATCGGCTAAATTAAATCATTGCGGCCCGATATCGCCCAGGGCTATGATATCGACCAGGTTTCCCGGGCTGACATGTACTTTTACGTGCCCGATAAAGGATACCAGGGACTCATATGTCAGGGGTGTTTCATCACTAAATGAGGTCACAATGGTTTCGCTCACTCCTGTGCCGCCGTCCACGGCATTGAGTTCGAGGACTGCCGGGCCTCCTTCAAGCGAATTATTGGCATGGATATAGGTAGGATGGCTGCAACCTTCTGCAGTTCCTTTAAGCTGTACCGTAACGATGACCGAATTATCCGAACGTTTGGTGAAGGTGATTGAGCCTTCCATCCCGATTTCGGAAGCCGGGTTTAGCGCATATTGGGTTTGTTCGTTGGTATAGCCGGGACCTTCAATTTTTGTACAGGCGGTGAATAAAATAACAAGAAACAAAAAACCGAAGAATAGGGTAGTAACCGGATTTATACTTTTCATAAGAATTTTAATTAAAATGAATGTAATTAAACAAAGCCTGGTTAATCGCTTAGACGGAATTTCAATTCAGTATATAATCCACCAAATTCAAAGTTAATATGTTTTAATTACAAATTCCACTATTTTTTCCTTTCAAATTTCTGCTTTCAAATTTTATCAGGATAGATAGTATCGGTTTCCAAATAATCATAGCGGCGTGGAAATTATGACTTTACGAGGGCAAATTATTGATCTATGAAGCTTCGGGATTAAAGTCATAATTGAAATTCTCCGGAATTCGATGTTAATACTCAGATAGTTAAGGGAATTTAGTCTTTAACTGATAAGATGTTCACAGACCGGCTAATCATCAGAAACCTTGACTGACCGGATTGATTAAATGAATTAACAGACAATAACAATCTCCGGTGAATTATTCGTTTCATATATATTTTCTAATTTAGAACTGAATCAATGATCCTGGAAATGATAAATCTCCGCAACCTCGAAAACACGGCCCTGTTTTTTGGATTTCTGCAAATTATTCCCCTGGTGTCTTGCGGCCAGCAGGGATTCTGGCCTGATGGGAAAAAAGCTGCTATCGTTCTCACGTATGATGA
>DATDPY010000291.1:0-2142 GCA_035292565.1 Cyclobacteriaceae bacterium
GCCGTACGAACCTGCAGAAGCTGAAGATCCTGATGATTGCGGGACTGATCGGCGTCGTGGCCGGCTATGCGCTCGACCCGATGACGCCCATCATCAAGCGGATCTGCACTTCATCATTCGTCATCGCGAGCGGAGGCTGGACCATCCTCTCCCTGGCTTTTTCATTCTGGCTGATCGATATGATGAAAAAAAGAAACTGGGCATTCTTCTTTGCCATCGTGGGAATGAATCCCTTATTTATTTACCTGTTTGCACATGTCGGCGGGGCTAATTTTGTTGAGAATATTGTGCATCCTTTTTCATTCCTGTTCTTCGGATGGACGGGCGAGCCTGCAGTGGCGATCCTCACCAGCCTGATCGTGCTGTTCCTGCTGTGGTATATATGCTACTGGCTTTATAAGAAAAAAATCTTTATCAGAATATGAAACTAAAATTATGGATACCCTTGATTCCGGGCTTAATGATTTGCCCGGAATTTTTATTTGCTCAATCCAATGACCTGAAGCTTACCGACTGGAGGCCGAAAAGTCAGCTCGTGGTAAAGGAAACGCAGGTGCTCAAGCCCAGGTACCCTGTAATCGATATTCATAACCACCTGGGCGACCTTGAAAACACAGAAAAATATCTTGAAGAAATGGATAAGGCCGGGGTCTGGAAATGTGTGAGCCTGGATGGCAGATCCGAGAATGATTTTTACAAGGAACATCTGAAGGTTTCCCTGGCAACTGCCCGCGACAGGTTCATCGTCTTTTTCCGGCCTGATTTTACCAATATCGACGCCCCGGATTTCGGGATTAAGGAAGCGGACAAGCTGGAAAATGCAGTAAAGATGGGAGCCAGGGGCATGAAGATCTCCAAAGTCCTTGGCCTGACCGTAAAAGACAAAAGCGGAAAACTGGTCCCGGTCGACGATCCGCGCATCGATCCTCTGTGGGCCAGGTGCGGGAAGCTTGGAATCCCGGTCATGATCCATGTCTCGGATCCGAAAGCATTTTTTACTCCGCTGGATAAATACAACGAACGGTATGATGAGCTGGCGGCGCACCCCGACTGGTTATTTTATGGCGATTCGTACCCATCAAAAATGGAAATCCTGGAGCAACGTAACAGGGTTATTGCCAGACATCCGGAAACCATTTTCGTGGGCGCCCATGTAGGCACACTTCCCGAGGAACTCCATATGGTATCAAACTGGCTCGATGCTTACCCGAATTTTTACGTTGATATCGACGCAAGGATCAGCGACCTCGGCCGCCAGCCCTATACGGCCAGGAAATTTTTTATCAAGTACCAGGACCGTATTTTATTCGGAACCGACACCGAACCCAATGCCGAAGCATACAGGATATATTACCGCTTCCTGGAAACCGACGATGAATATTTCAATCCTTCCGGGGGCCATCACCAGCAGGGGCGCTGGAACATTTACGGGGTGTACCTTCCGGATGAAGTCCTCGAAAAGATCTACAATAAAAATGCCCTGAAAATCCTGGGGATGTATAATTCCCCCGCGAAATAATAACCGTGCACATGAAAACAAATTTATTGATCCGGATCATCCTGGTTCAGGTTTTATTTTTAAACCAGGTCAGAGCCCAGGATATGAAGAAACCGGAAACCATGACCGACCGCCTTCCGGATTCACTCATCGTCCGGCGCGCTGATGAATACAAAGACCAGCTTGAACAATATCTAAGGCATTGGATTCTGGATGGCTATAATTCCAGGTCGGCGGAAACCTGGTCGAGAGATTACAGCAGTATCGGTGCATTTACGAGAAGCGTGGAACCCAATCGTGAAAGATGGAAGGCTATTTTAAATCCGCCTGAACTGAGGAAAACCGGCCCTCTAATTAAAGAACCCCATCAATATTTAAAGGACTTAAATGCGGAATGGATACAACTTCCTCTCGGACCGATTACCGCCGAAGCGATCCTGGTTTTCCCGAAAAATGCAAGCAAGGACCACCCGGTTCCGCTGATCATTGCCCAGCATGGTATCGGTTCCATTCCCGAGTCCACTTTCTTCCTGGATGATGATGCATATCATTCCTACGCAAGGGAGCTGCTTAAGGCGGGCTTTGCCGTACTGGCGCCCATGAACCTGCAGTCATATACACGCAGAAATTATATCGAACGATTA
>DATDPY010000292.1:0-4769 GCA_035292565.1 Cyclobacteriaceae bacterium
AGCCCCTCTTCATTCTTGATATCGGAAGGCCCTGGAGTTCATATGCGATCGAGATCGCCCGCAAGATCGGGCTGCCTTACGCCATCCTGAATGCAGCCGAACAAAAAGCAGGCCGGAGTCAGGTCAGTTATGAACGCCTCCTCGGCGAACTTGAGAACGAAAAAAGAAAATTATCCGATGAAAACCAAAAGCTTACGGCCAGGGAGCGGGAGCTTAAAATCCTATCCGGGGAATATGAAAGTCTGAAAAACTTCCTCGAAGAGCATAAGAAAGAAATTATGCGGGAAGCAAAATCCAGGGCAAGGGAAATCATGGACGACGCGAACAAAACCGTGGAAAATACCATCCGGGAAATTAGGGAATCGCAAGCCGACAAGAAACGCACCCGGGAAGCGAGAGAAAAGCTCAGCCAGAGCAGGAAGAAATTGAGTACCCCTGAAAATGAAAAGAAAGCCAAATTCTCCGAAATACAATCTGAAGCAATTCTGAAAGCCGGAAGCATGGTACGGATGAAGGAACGGGAAACCGTCGGCCAAATCATCTCCATCCATGACGGGAAGGCTGAAATTGCGATCGGTCAATTAAAAATGCGTGTGCCTCTCGATCAGCTTGAGCCGGCGCATTCGGCAAAAGAAAAGAAGTCGCGAGGGCCGTCATCCTATCCGAAAGGAATGGATATCAATGAAGCAATGAAAGAGTTCAGTCATACTCTGGACATCAGGGGGAAGCGGGGAGATGAAGCCATTCGCGAACTGGATTTTTATCTCGACAGGGCTTTGCTTCTGAATAAAAAAGAAGTCAGGATCCTGCATGGGAAAGGGGACGGGATTTTAAGGAAGCTCGTCAGGGAACAGCTAAAGAGGTATGCTTTCATTTCGGATTTCTCGGATGAAAATCCCGAACAGGGGGGCGCGGGGATAACACGGATTACCTTTAAATAAAAAAAGCCGGGTTACCCGGCTTCAACACATATCTTCAGATTTTTATTTCGTCATGGTTAGGGTATAATCCCCGTCAAGAACAGCCACTCTTGCGGTTGTAAGCGTAAAACTGATCGTCATTGTGGTTGTTACTTCCCCATTAATTGTAAACGAGGTTACAGGATTTACATTGCTTAAGGATACTGTGGTTGTGCTGCTTCCCGAAAAGCCCCAAGTGGAGGTTGGCTGTGTGACAAAATAATTTCCCGCACTTGTTCCTGAGGCGCTGAAAGTAGTAGGGTTGCTGTCTGAATCAATGGCAAAAGAGAAAACCAGGTCGCTGACTTCCGATTCCGGTACATCGGCAGGTTTGGATACAACTGCCGTGGTGGTCCAGGTACCCTCAAGCTTTTTGGCCTGCTTCTGCTGTTCCGTCTCACTGGGACCATTTTTATCGCCGTTGCAGGCGAAAATGGTTAGGAATGAAATTATGATAAGGCTAAAAAGTAAATATCGCACAATTTTCATTGCCGTAATTTTTTAAAGATTAACTCACCAAGTATACTGAATTAGATGTTAAAACAAAAGCGAATATTGATATTTCAGCATTTAACTGGATTATTCAAATTCAAACCCCTTTATAATCAAGAATTCGTATTTGCTCATCGCATAATTCATATTCCCCCGGCTGATTGGAGGCAAGGATAATCAATTTGCGTTTTTTGGCCTGATCAACAGCCCCGGTGTACCAATTTTTTCCCTGCTCATCGAGATTTGATGTTGGTTCATCCAGCAAAAGGACGGAGCCTGCCGAATATAATCCCAAGCCCAGTTTCAGCCTCTGTTTCATCCCGGAGGAAAAATGCCTTATATATTTATCCTTTTCCTTTTCAAGATATACTGCCTCAATGAAGTCATTCTTTGAAAATCCTTCAACCAGGTTTTTAAACCTGAAATGAAAATCAACGATTTCCCTCAAGGTGAAGTCTTCAATAAGCTCGAGGTATGGAGCGGACAGATCCAGGTGCTTATACACCTGGTCGGGATCGACTTTCATCTTGCCCTGTGCATACAGGGACCTCCCCTCAGAGGGTAGGATCCATCCTGAAATGATCAGTAACAATGTGGATTTCCCGCTTCCGTTTGGGCCGGTGATGGCATAACTGCGTCCTTCTTTAAAATTGTAGCTGAGGTTCTTCAGGATCCATTCGGAGGTAAATCGTTTCGAAATCCCTTCAAGCCGGATCTCCATTGTTCAGATATGGTTGTAGCCTTTCATGATCCCTCTTTCGGAATCCCTGATAAAATTGATGATCTGGTCCCGTTCTGTTGAGGGCGTGATTTCATTTTCGATCGATGCAATGGCTTTGGAATTATTCATTCCTTTAAAATATACGATACGGTAAATTTCCTGTATCTCGTTGATCGTTTCATTGGAATAACCCCTTCGCCGGAGCCCGATGGAATTTATTCCGGAATAGCTCAGCGGTTCCCTTGCCGCTTTGGTGAAGGGGGGAACATCCTTTCGAACCAGCGACCCGCCGGCTACCATTACGTGACATCCGATTCTCACGAATTGATGAACCGATGAAGAACCGCCTACAATCGCCCAGTCCTGGATCGAAACATGTCCTGCAATCTGTACTGCATTGACGAGGATACAGTGGTTGCCCACATGACAATCGTGGGCAAGGTGGACATAGGCCATGATCAGGCAATGATTTCCGACCAATGTTTTATATTTCGCCTTGGTGCCCCGGCTGATCGTGACACATTCCCTGATTACCGTTGAGTCGCCGATTTCCACCGTGGTTTCCTCTCCCTGGAATTTCAGGTCCTGGGGTATGGACCCGATCACCGCACCGGGGAAAATTTTGCAGTTCCGTCCGATCCTGGTCCCCTGCATTAATACGGCATGGGGACCGATCCACGTACCCTCCCCTATTTCCACATTGCGATCGATATACGCAAAAGGCTCAATGATAACTGAAGGTGAAATTTTTGCCTCGGGGTGGATAAACGCTAAGGAACTGCTCATTTATTTTTCTTTACAATACTCGCCGACATTATGGCTTCTGTAACAATCGTATTTCCGACAAATGCCTGGCACATCATTCGTGCAATACCCCGCTTTATGGGCTCGAGAAGTTCGCATTTAAGAATAAGGGTATCACCCGGTAAAACCATCTTGCGGAACCTGCAGTCTTCGATCTTCAGGAAATATGTCCAATAGTCTTTCGGGTCGCCCATGGCTTTCAAAGCCAGGATACCACCCGTTTGTGCCAGGGCTTCGATGATCAGCACGCCCGGCATAACCGGGTTCCCCGGAAAGTGGCCCTGGAAAAAGGGCTCATTAAAAGTGACATTCTTAATACCCGCAACGGTAGTTTCATCCATGTGGAAGATCTTGTCGACAAGGAGGAATGGAGCCCGATGCGGCAAAGTTTCCTGGATCAGGTTTATATCCATCACCGGGGGCATCTTCGGATCGTATGGCGGGATATTGAGAGATTTGGGGTCGCTCATTTCCTTCTTGAGCTTTTTGGCGAAAGCAACATTGGATGCATGCCCCGGCCGGGCTGCAAGGATCTGGGCCTTGATGGGTCGGCCCGAAAGTCCAAGATCGCCCATTACATCCAGGAGCTTGTGCCTTGCCGGTTCGTTGCGGTACCTGAGCTCGATGTTGTTCAGGATGCCCTCTTTCTTCACTTCAACTTTGGGTTTATTAAAAAGTTTTGCCAAGTAATCCAGTTCATGATCCTCAACGATCCTGTCAACCACAACAATAGCATTATTCAGGTCGCCACCCTTGATCAGGTTGTTTTTATATAACATTTCAAGTTCATGCAGGAAACAGAATGTTCTGCAGGAAGCTATTTCCTTGGGGAACTGTGTAATATTGGTCAGGGATGCATGCTGACTTCCAAGCACAGGGGAATTATAATCGATCATCACCGTTACCCTGTAATCATCGAGCGGCAAAGCGGCAATTTCAACATCCCTGGAAGGATCGCGGTAAAATATAGGTTCCCTGACTTCGAAGAAATTCCTCAGCGCATTCTGTTCTTCGAAGCCAACCTGCATCAACGCTTCAACAAATGGCATCGAACTACCGTCCATGATCGGGATTTCAGGCCCATCCACTTGTATCAGGATATTGTCAACCTGGAGTCCCACAAGAGCCGCCATTGTATGTTCAACCGTTGCGATCCGTGCCCCGTATTTTTCGAGCGTTGTTCCCCGCGAAAGATCCACTACATTATCAACATCAGCCTCCACGATCGGCTGTCCTTCAATATCGACGCGTTGAAATTTAATTCCGAAATTGGGCTTTGCAGGGATGAAGGTCATATTCGCCTTTACCCCGGTATGCAAGCCTACACCTGAAATCGTCACAGGCTTCCTGATCGTATGTTGTTTAGTATTCATTCGAGGCTATTCCTTACTAATCGCGGAGGATTTTTTTTTCCAATTCATTGATTCTCTGGAGCAAATCTGGCAATTTTTTGAATATAACGTATGATTTTGCGGTTTGATCCCTTTCATAAGCAGGGCTTCCCAGCAATATGGCGCCGCTGTTTTTCCATGATTTGGATACCCCCGATTGCGCGCCGATTGTTATCTTGTCGCCAAGTTCAACATGGCCGACAATGCCCACCATCCCCCCAATCACACAATTCTTGCCGATCCTGGATGATCCGGATATCCCGGATTGGGCGGCAATAACTGTATTAGCCCCAATCTCAACATTATGGGCGACCTGTATCAGGTTATCGAGCTTCACTCCCTTATGGATGACCGTGGAGCCCAGTGTGGCGCAATCAATCACCGTATTGCTGCCGACCTCCA
>DATDPY010000293.1:0-3235 GCA_035292565.1 Cyclobacteriaceae bacterium
ACGTGGATTTTCTTACTCAGTACGTCAAAACTATTATTCTGACGGATGGATCCAACGGGCGGATCGCAGTTGTCCCGGAGTACCAGGGCAGGGTTATGACCAGTTCGCTCGAAGGAGACGGAGGAATGAGTTTCGGGTGGCTGAACAGGGAGCTGATTTCTTCAGGAAAACGATTGGAAAATTTCAATCCGTACGGCGGCGAAGACAGGTTCTGGCTTGGCCCGGAAGGCGGGCAGTTTTCTCTCTTTCATAAGCCAGGCGGGCCTTTTGACCTGGGCAACTGGTTTGTACCTGACCAGATTGATATATTGCCATACGAAGTGGTTGACCAGAGTGAATCACACCTTGTATTCCATGCTGATTTCAACGTAATGAATTATTCAGGTACGGAATTCGAGATCGCCGTGGACCGGAGAATAAAAATGATCCCCAGGAAAGAGGCGGAAGAATTGCTGGGCATTGCAAATTCCGGCGATCTGGATGTTGTAGGCTATGAAAGTGAGAACCGGATAAAAAATGCAGGAGATTCGGCATGGAAAAAGGAAACCGGCCTGGTTTCAATCTGGATCCTGGGAATGTTCAGTCCCGGCGATAATGTTACCATTATCGTTCCTTTTTACCAGGGAGGCACCGGGTCCCTGGGGCCCGTAGTTAACGATACCTATTTTGGCAAGGTCCCACAGGAAAGACTTCATATTACAGAAGGGGTAATTCTGTTTAAGGGCGATGGTAAATACCGGAGTAAGATCGGACTGAACTGGAAAAGGGCCAAGAACGTGATGGGCAGTTATGATGAAGACCGGTCAGTACTAACGGTCGTACTTTACAACAAGCCGGAAGAGGAACAGCTCTATATAAAATCCATGTGGGAGATTATGGATAATCCATATAACGGGGATGTCATCAACTCATTCAATGACGGTCCGGCCACACCGGGAGCCAAACCCCTGGGGCCATTTTACGAACTGGAATCTTCCTCCCCGGTAAAAGAGCTTCAGCCGGGGGAAGATCTTACGCACGTACACAGGACATTCCATATTCAGGGAAATGAATCGGACCTGAACAATGTTTGTGAGAAAATATTCGGAATAAAACTACAGGTGGTCAGGGATGTCATGTAATAATTATTTTGTAGTTTTGTGAACCGATAGGGCGGTATCAGGGCTAATCCACGCATTTATCACTGATCAATCCTGTGCTATCCGGTCTTAATCTATTTGCTTCAATTAAAACAAATCTTATGCGCATTCAGAAAGACAAAGTAGTTTCCATTCATTACACCTTAAAAGATAAGGAGGGCAATATCCTCGACACCAGCTCCGGACGTGAACCGCTGACCTATCTTCACGGTAACGGAAACCTTATTTCCGGAATGGAAGAAGGCCTCGAGGGGAAATCCTCCGGTGAAAAGCTCGACCTTGAAATTTCCCCGGAGAAAGGCTATGGCGTTAGAAATGAGGAGCTTGTTCAGCAAGTTTCCCGTACCGCTTTCGGCGATCAGAAAGTGGAGAAGGGTATGGAATTCCAGACAAAGAGCGGCCACACGGTGGTTGTCACAAAAGTAGGCCTGGAACAAGTCACCGTCGATGCCAACCACCCCCTCGCCGGGAAGGACCTGTTCTTTAATGTGGAGGTATTGGATATCCGCGAAGCCACAAAAGAAGAACTCGACCATGGCCATGTTCACGGCCCCGGCGGGCATCACCACTGATAAAATTTCCAGATTCCAATTTCCAAATCCCAAGTACCAAATTCCAAGCTCCAAAATCCAAGTCGATTCAATCGATGAGATCGTTATAAACCAGGATATTACAATTGAAATTTGGATTTTGGATTTTGGGATTTGGTAATTGGAATTTGAGATTTTTATATGGTCTCTCAATATTTGGCCTGCAACTATCCGGAGTTGTCGTAATCCCCCTCCCTTATTGTCGTTTTTGCACAACGGCGAAACAGGGCGCCAAAGTTAATTTTGTTCCATAAAAGAATTTAACCATAAATCGAATGGGAACTTCAGGTAAAACAACCATCACTATCGAAACGGTAATCAACGCACCGGTAAAAAAAATCTGGAAGTGCTGGACCGATCCCAGGCATATTACACAATTGAATATGTGATGGATGACGGCAGGGCTGTGAGCATCAGCTTTAAAATCCAGGGTGATCATACCAGGGTAACGGAATCCTTTGAGGCGGAGACTGAAAATGCTATTGAACTGCAGAGATCAGGATGGCAGGCCATACTCGACAATTTCAGGAAACACGTAGAATCCGATCAGTAAATATTATTCGAAAAATTCGCCCTTGTCTGAATCGGCTGTATTGAGGAGTATTTATAAAATCGAATGAATTATTATTTTCACTAACTTTCCTATATGCGGAAAGTTTTTATCGTTCCTGTTGCGTTTTTATTATGCTTTGAGTGTCAAAATGATCAAAACACCGGAAAAAATATTTCTAAAAACATCCCGGATTCAATAATAACAAGCCCTGGTATAATAAATAACCCTTGGGTACGAAAATCGGACTTTGGAGGAAAAGGCAGGTATTCTGCTGCCGGTTTTGTCATTGGATCAAAAGTTTATATTCTTACTGGGAAATGGGGAACCTATTTAAAAGATGTTTGGGAATACGATCCATCATCAAACTTTTGGACCCGAAAATCAGATTTTCCGGGTAAAGCGAGGGACCGTGCAGTTGGATTTTCAATCGGGAGTAAAGGCTATATAAGCCTGGGTGCAGCAGGATTTTTTAATTACTTGAAAGATTGTTGGGAATATGATCCCGGCTCTGATACATGGACAAGGAAGTCCGATTTCAAAGGTGGAGCGAGAGATCACGCGGTTGGTTTTTCGGCAGGTAATAAGGGGTATATTGGAACCGGATATCACTTTTTTTACCGGAAAAAAGATTTCTGGGAGTATGATCCGAAGGCCAATCAATGGACCCGTAAAGCAGATTTTGGGGGAGGGCGAAGGTCGAGGGCGGTTGGATTTTCATTAGGAGACAAAGCTTATATTGGCACAGGTTCAAAGAAACTTTTTTCCAATTGCAAGGACTTCTGGGAATACAATCCTGTTGCAGATATCTGGTCAAGGATGAAGGATTTTGGCGGTTCTCCTCGATGTAACGCAGTTGGGTTCTCGATCAGTGGAAAAGGCTACATCGGTACCGGGACCGGATATAAAAAAGACTTCTGGGAATATGATCCCACCTGCGACCGGTGGACGAAGAG
>DATDPY010000294.1:0-10722 GCA_035292565.1 Cyclobacteriaceae bacterium
ATTCAATCTGGTTACCGGTTTGCTGGCCGGCAGTTATCCTGCGTTTTATCTTTCGTCTTTCAAGCCTGTTAAAGTTCTTAAAGGAGCCATTTTAACTGACCCGTTTTCAAGATTGCCGCGAAGGGCATTGGTGATTATTCAATTCACAGTCTCCATAAGCCTGGCCCTCAGTACAATTATTGTTTATAAGCAAATCCAGTATGCTAAAAACCGCCCTTCGGGGTATTCACGCGAAGCCTTGATTTCGTTTCGAACGGCTTCTCCCGAATTCCGTGGAAAATATAACCTTCTTCGTACCGAGCTGATCAATACCGGCGTAGTGGAAGATATTGCGGAATCAAATTACTCGGTCACCAGTATCCTGGGGTGGAATGATGGATTTTCATGGAAAGGCCAGAAAATTGAGCCCTCGTTTAATTACAACTATGTGACGCATGAATATGGCAAAACAATTGGATGGGAGTTTATTGAGGGCCGCGATTTCTCCAGGGAGAAACCGGGCGACAAATCCGGCATAATCATCAATGAATCTGCAAAAAAGGAAATGGGAATACCCAACCCCGTCGGGGAAATCCTTAACTGGTTACCTGATGGGCAGGAAATGGGAAATTTTGAAATTCTGGGAGTTGTAAAGGACATGGTGAAAGGATCTCCCTTTGAGCCGACTTATCCTTCGATTATATTCCTCTCGGAACAGGACATGGAATGGCTTTTCATTAAAATGGATCCATCCGTTAGTCCGAATGAAGGTCTGCCGAAAATCAAAACAGTATTTGACAAACTGATTCCTTCAGCCCCCTTTGATTACAAATTTGTCGATGAAGAATACGAAGCCAAATTCCGTTCCGAAGAACGTGTAGGGAAGCTGGCGGCCGTATTCAGCATCATGGCTATATTGATAAGCTGTTCGGGCCTTTTTGGTTTAGCTGCTTATGTTTCTGAATTGCGCTCCAAAGAAATCAGCATTCGTAAAGTCTTCGGCGCCTCTATAGTTAATATATGGCGTCTTATATCCATTGAATTTTTCATATTGATACTGATATCATGTGCCATCGCAATTCCAGCGGTTTCCATTTTCATGGAAAAATGGCTGGAACAATATCAATACCGGACATCGGTAGGATGGTATGTCTTTGTTATATCAGGTTTGGGGGCTATCGCCATCACCCTGATGACGGTAAGTTTTCAGACATTGAAAGCCGCATTGATGAACCCCGTAAATAATTTACGTACAGAGTAATACTGAACTTATTGAATTCCCAAATTAAAATACCGCCCGCATCAGCCCGGAAATTCCTGATCAAGTTCCTCAGGGACGACCTCACCGAAGAAGTGCTGGGCGACCTGGAGGAAAAATTTTATTCAACGGTAAAGAAGAAATCACTCATTAGGGCAAAGATCAATTACTGGTTCCAGGTAATCAATTACCTGCGGCCATTCGCCATGAGAAAATCTATGCCGGTCTTTTCAAACCCAAACTTCGCGAACATGTTCAAACATAATTTAACGATCTCCTACCGGGGTTTCATTCGATATAAAATGTCTTTCATAATCAATTTGATTGGATTGTCAACCGGACTTGCCTTTGGACTGCTGGTGTATCTGTGGGTGCTTGATGAAATGAATTTCGACAAGTTCCACAAGAATGACAGCCGCCTGTATCAGGTAATGGAGAATTCTCATGACCCGGAAGGTATCTCAACAAGTGATATCTCGCCTGCTCTCCTTGCGAAAGCCCTGTCAAGAGAAATGCCTGAAGTTGAATATGCCGTATCCACAGGCAGTCGATTCTTTTCCCCCGGAGGAATTATTTCACATGGGGATAAACGACTCCAGGTAAAAGGATTATACGCAAGTCAGGCATTCTTTCAGGCATTTTCCTTCAATATGTTGCAGGGAAATAAAAACACCGTTCTCGAAGATTTGTATTCAATCGTAATATCC
Organism: Cyclobacteriaceae bacterium; assembly: GCA_035292565.1. Classification (GTDB taxonomy): domain Bacteria; phylum Bacteroidota; class Bacteroidia; order Cytophagales; family Cyclobacteriaceae; genus DATDPY01. Next base: position 1,945 of record DATDPY010000294.1, read on the forward strand.
GAGAGCATGGCGATTAAATTATTCGGAACCCTGGATGAAGTCCGCGGCAAAATTGTAACCGGAAACAGGGACCTGTTTGACCGCGAATTTATCATTACCGGTGTATTTGAAGATCCCCCATTTAATTCAACGCTGCAATTTGATTTTGTCCTCAATCATGAATTGGCATTTGTCAGTTTTCCATGGTTGAATGAATGGACAGCGGGTGACTCAAGGACTTATATCGTACTCAGGGAAGGCACGGACGCCATGTATTTTAATGAGAAGATTATAAATTATATTGAAACTAAATACACCCCCAAAAAGAAAAAGACATTGTTCATCCGGCAATTTTCAAAAGGTTATCTCTGGGATCATTACGAAAACGGCGTTCAGGCAGGGGGCAGGATTGAGTATGTCAGATTGTTTTCCGTCGCCGCCATTTTTACCTTATTGATTGCATGCATCAATTTCATCAACCTGGCCACTGCGCAGGCATTTCGAAAAATGAAGGAGGTAGGAATTAAAAAGGCAATCGGAGTCAGCCGGAAAAGCCTTGTATTCCAATTCCTTGAAGAATCCCTGATTATGACCATTTTATCTTTTCTGGTATCAATTCCTCTGGTTTATATCCTTCTTCCGCAGGTCAATAAGTTAACCGGAAGAGACCTAAATTTATTTTTTGATTTAAATATTCTTATTTCAATTACTTTGATCATTGTCATTTCGGGAATATTATCGGGTATTTATCCCGCATATTACCTTTCAGGATTTAAACCCGGTGAGGTCATTAAGGGAAAACTTGCATCCCCGGCGGGTGAAGCATGGGTGCGTAAAGCTTTGGTAATCTTTCAGTTCAGCATCTCAGTTATTTTCATCGCAGGTTTTTTGATCATTGAAAAACAGATTGAATATGTTCGGGCCAAAGACCTGGGTTATGACAGAAAAAATGTCATACATTTTAAGAAACGAGGGCCCTTTCAGCGGGAGACTTTCCTGCTTGAGTTGAATAAAATATCCGGGGTAATATCTGCCACAAATTCACATGGAGGCAGTATCGTTGGTATGGAGGGTTCCGGCATCGGTTTTTCCTGGGAAGGAAATCCTTATGAGGAAGAAATTATCTTTCAGAGACCTCAGGTGGGATATGACTTTATAGAGACGCTGGGAATAGAGGTTTTAACGGGGAGAACATTTTCAAAAGAATTTGGAGATGAGAGTTCAAATCTGATCGTTTCCGAATCTGCTGCCAAAGTCATCGGTCAGGAGAACATCATTGGGAGAACGATATGGGATGGTCCAAAACAAAAGCAGGTGATCGGGGTGGTGAGGGACTTCCATATTAAATCGCTTCATGAAAAAACGATACCTTGTATCATACGATTTGATCCAAACGGGAATGATTATATGGTCAGGATCGAACCGGGTGAAGAAAGGGTTGTTATTCAGAAAATTGAGGGATTATATGACAAATTTGATTCTGAATATCCTTTTGAGTTCTCATTTATCGATGCTGAATACCAGGACTTATATCTCACCGAAAAAAGGTTTTCGTTATTATCAAAATATCTCACAGGCATTGCAATTATTATTTCCTGCCTGGGTTTGTTTGGAATGGCGGCTTTTACGGTTAATAAACGGACCAAGGAAATCGGCATTCGTAAAATCCTCGGCGCCGGAGAATTCAGCATTGTCCGTTTAATTACCGGTGATTTCACAAAAATTATCATCATCGCGATCTTAATTGCCATGCCCATAAGTTATTTATTAACCAGGAACTGGCTGAATGGATATGCTTACAGGATCGAACTGAAGTGGTGGTATTTTACAGGCGCCGGAATGTTAGCTTTATTGATTGCATGGATCACCATCGGAATTCAGACCTTCAAGGCAATCAGGGTCAATCCGGTGGAATGCTTGCGGAATGAATGAAATTCAGTTGATAAATTCTTATGTCTTCAATGTAAAATATTGAGAATCCGTAAAGAAACTAATTGAAATCTGAAAACAACATATCTCCCAAGTTGGCGCGACGCTTATTGCTTTGGTTCCTCCGCGACGACCTCGCCGAGGAAGTGCAGGGCGACCTGGAGGAGAAATTCTATTCAAAGTTAAATAAGAAATCACTCTTAAGGGCAAAGATCAATTACTGGTTCCAGGTATTGAATTACCTGCGGCCCTTTGCCATTCAAAAACGAAATTCAATTCGATTAAATCATTATTCTATGCTGCAGAACTATTATAAAATCAGTTGGAGAACCACTTTAAAATACAAGGGTTTTTCATTTATTAATATTTTTGGACTTGCATTAGCCTTGGCGGTCTGCATGCTTATTATTCTAATGCTGGCTGACCAAAAAAGTTATGATCAATTTAATAAGAAGAAAGACAGGACTTATCGCATCCTATCTAAAGTTCAAAAATCTTTAACACCGAATGCATCCAGCCCGTTTCCGTTGGCCGCCACATTAAAAGGAGATTATCAAATTATTGAGGAATCAACTAACCTGATGCCAAAGGTTGGAGGGGACGCGACCTATAATCAAAGATCAGTTGAAATGCGTGGATATTTTGCGGATAATTCATTTTTCAATGTATTCAGCTTTGAATTGGAAAAAGGTAATACCCGAAATGCCCTGGTACTTCCTGGTTCCATGATCATAACATCTGAAATGGCTGGCCTGCTGTTTCAGGATGAAGACCCGATAGGTAAAAGGGTTGAATTTGCCGACAGGGGTTTAGGCATAATCAAACTAGATTTTGGAAGTGAAACTGATAATAAGCCGGCGGACTGGGGAAGCTATAACATTACCGGTATAATAGATTCCAAAAAATATAATTCACATTTAAAGTTTGATGCATTAATTTCAACTTCCACGCTTCCGCGATTATCACAGGAAAAGAAAATATCGGATCTTAACAATGACTGGCGTGAATATTCAGTGTGTTATACCTATGTTGTACTGAAACCAGGAAAAAGCGAGCTTGAATTAACTACTTCATTGATCGATATCGTTGCGCATAAATATGCAGATAATGAATATTTTCAAGGCTTTAAGTTAATCCCACAAGTTCTCACTAAAATCACCCCCGGAATATTTCTTGGTAACCCACCCTCTCTTCAGTTACCCGTTGAGGTATATTATTTTCTTGGATTTTTAGCTCTGGTTATTTTAATTTCTGCCTGCATGAATTATATGAATTTATCGATTGCCAGAGCAATTACACGGGTGAAGGAAATCGGAATACGCAAAATCAACGGAGCCAACAGAAAGAACCTTATATTTCAGTTTCTAAGTGAGTCCATTCTCGTCGCATTGCTTTCATTCATCCTGGCCAATATGATGCTTTTGTTCGTAAAGCCCGCATTTAAGGGGCTTTGGATCAACCAGTATCTGAACTTCAATCTCAATGGTAGCATTTCTGTTTACATTATCTTTTTGAGTATAACAATTTTTATAGGCATAGTAGCAGGAGTCGTTCCCGCTTTCCATTTGTCAAGGTTTGCTCCGATTTATTCGTTAAAGCATCTTAGCGCCGAAAGACCCGGTAAACTAAGAATGAGGAAAGTATTAAGTTCAGTTCAATTCATTGTTTCCTTATTCTTTATCATCACGTCAATTCTCATCGCGAGACAGTACAACCACTTTTTAAAATTTGAATATGGGTTTAATTCAAGGAATATCCTTAATGTCAGGACACAGGGAAATAATTATCAAATCCTCGCAAACGAATTAGGATCTGTTAAGGGAGTTTCCACTGTTTCTGCTTGTGAATTCATCCCTGCAGTTGGTCAGACAAATGGAACAGGTGCAAGGAAATCCGGTAGTGATGAGGAATACACGGGGTTCGAACATCTTCGGGTGGATCCAAATTTTTTGAATAATATGGGACTTAAAATCATCGCCGGAAAAAACCTCCCCTCACAATCTGGCGAAGACAAGTATATCCTGGTAAATGAAACTGCAGTGCGGTCGCTTGGATATGCGTTTCCAAATGAAATAGTAGGACAATTATTGGAAGTATCTGTATACAGCACACCGGTGGAAGTGATCGGGGTGTTTAAGGATTTTCGATTCCAGACACCCGTCATGGAAGATAAAATAAGGCCCCTGATTCTCCGGAATCAGCCGGAGTACTTCTGTTATCTCAATATTAAAATTGCTCCAGGCAATATTCGCACAACGATCGCCGACCTTGAAGAAAAGTGGAAAAGCATAGACCCGGTCCATCCTTTCAGATATCAGTTCTTCGATGACGAATTGGTAAAAGTGAATCAATGGATAGGCGACGTGGTATCGATTATTGGATTCATCGCTTTTATTGCCGTTATAATAGCATGTTTGGGAATGCTGGGTATGGCGACCTATGCGGTTGAGAGAAGAACGAAAGAAGTCGGCATCAGGAAGGTATTAGGCGCAGAAGTTTTCAGGATTTCGCTTTTATTATCCGGGGAGTTTTTGACAATTCTGATTGTATCGATCATCGTTGCCGCCCCGCTCAGTTATATCATCAATAATTTCTGGTTGCAGCATTTCCCAAACAGGGTCGGATTCGGAGTAGGAACTATATTAACAGGTTCTTTGCTGTTATTTATTCTGGGGTTAATTCCAATAGTCACGCAATCATTCCGCGCATCCAAAAGCAACCCTGTTGATGTTTTAAGAATGGAATAATATCTAGTTTCTAACATATAACAATTAATGTTTTTCAGGCCTCCAAAACTTGCCCGACGATTCCTTATCCGCTTTCTCCGCGACGACCTCGCCGAGGAAGTTCAGGGCGACCTGGAGGAGAAATTCTATTCAAAGTTAAATAAGAAATCACTCTTAAGGGCAAAGATCAATTACTGGTTCCAGGTGATGAATTACCTGAGACCATTTGCAATCAGAAATTTAGGGTCAACTTACTCAAACATCATTTTTATGGACATGTTAAGACATAATATCACTATTTCTTTCCGGAATTTCATCCGTCATAAAATGACTTTCGGAATCAACATGATCGGATTATCCACGGGACTGGCTTGTGCGTTACTGATCTATCTCTGGGTGGATCATGAATTATCCATAGATAAATTTCATGAAAAAGGTGACCGGTTATATCAGGTATTGGAACGCCGTAAAATGAATGAAGGTGTCGGAATAACACCAGAAACTTCCGGCCCTATGGCAGATCTTATAAAAGAGGCGATGCCTGAAGTGGAATATTCGGCTGCTATTGGTCCCGTCTGGTGGCCAGGATATGACAACTTCTCGGTTTCAGTCGGGCAGGAAAGTGTGCGTGCAGCCGGGCAATATGCAGGCAAAGATTATTTTAATATTTTCTCTTTTGAGCTTCTTGCCGGAAGCAGGGACCGGGTACTTACTGATAAAAATTCGATCGTACTTTCAGAAGAATTGGTACTCAAATTATTTAAATCAATAGAAGATGCTATCGGTAAGGTCGTAATGATAAACCAGGAACAGGAGTTCATTATCTCGGGTGTAATGAAGAATATTCCTTCACAATCCTCAACTCAATTCGACCTGGTCATGCCGTTCGAAACCTTAAAGGATTTGACACCCTGGGTTACAAGTTGGGGAAGCGCCGGGCCTATCGTATATGTTACGCTAAAGGAAGGAACCGATGTTGAATACTTTAATGAAAAGTTTGCAGCTTATATCAAAGACCGGTTCGGAGCCGAAACCGAGCGTACCGCATTGCTTACAAAATTTTCAGATATTTATTTATTCGGCATCCCAGGCAGCGAAACTCATCGAATCAGATATGTGAGGTTATTTTCTATAATCGCCGTATTTATACTGCTGATTGCCTGCATAAATTTTATGAATTTATCGACCGCCAGGGCATCCAGAAGATTGAAGGAGGTGGGAGTTAAAAAGGTCATGGGGGCCGGAAGAAAGAGCCTGATATTTCAATTTATGGGAGAATCAGTTATGACATCCATGCTGTCGCTGGTTGCCGCTATCCTGATTGTTTTGCTATTCCTGCCGGCGTTTAGCCAAATAACCGGAAAACAACTTTCTCTTCAATTTGATCGTGAGCTGTTAATTTATGTCTTCCTGGTCACTATTATTACCGGGATAATTGCGGGCAGTTACCCTGCCCTGTACCTGTCCGGATTCAGGCCTTTACGGATACTGAAAAGTAGTGTCAGCTCATCGCCCGGCGAGGTTTGGGTACGCAAAGGCCTTGTAGTATTCCAGTTTTCAATCAGCATATTATTGATCGTATGCGTACTGGTTGTCTATAAGCAAATTGAATTTGTGCAAAATAAAAATTTAGGTTACAACAAGAACAATGTATTATGGATTGGTGTTGAAGGCAAAGTGAAAGAAAAGGCCGATGTATTTTTAGCCGAGCTCCGGAAATTGCCAGGTGTAGAAAATGCTGCAGCCACGTCTCATAGAATGGTAGGCCATAACTGGTCAATAACAGGAGTGGAATGGGAAGGACGTGATCCGGAAGACAGAACCGGATTTCAGATTATTGGCGTTGATTATGGATTCATTGAAATGATGAAATTTGAGTTCATGAAAGGCAGGCCGTTCTCAAGCGAATTTGGGGCTGATGGCGATAAGATCATATTTAATGAGGCTGCCATAGCAGCCATGGGTATGAACGATCCAATGGGCAAGTCCGTTAATTTTTTAAACAGCAAAAAGGAAATTATCGGCGTGGTAAAAGACTTTCATTTCAAATCCATGCATGAGAAGATTGAGCCATTAGCCTTCATATTAATATCGTCAGGTTTGAACAAAATTATGGTAAGAGTTGAAACTGGCAGAGAAAAGGAAGCCCTCGCAAATATTGGCCGCTTTTATGAGTCTTTTAATCCCGGATTTACTTTTGACTATCAGTTTCTTGATGACAACTATCAGAATTTATATCTGGCAGAGCAACGAGTATCAATCTTATCCAGGTACTTTGCGGGGATAGCCATTCTTATATCCTGTCTTGGCCTATTTGGACTTGCAGCATTCACAGCCGAAAGAAGACAAAAAGAGATTGGGATCAGGAAAATCCTGGGATCGGGAGTTTTCGCAATCGTACGTTTACTATCAACCGACTTTACCAAAATTGTTATTGTGGCGATTATTATTGCTTTACCGGTGAGTTATTTCATGGTAAAAGCCTGGTTAATTGAATTTGCCTACAGAATAGATCTGGAATGGTGGTATTTTGCCGGGGCCGGAATAGCGGCTTTACTGATCGCCTGGTTTACTGTGGGATTGCAGACTTACAAGGCGTCCACCATCAATCCGACGGAATGCCTGAAAGTTGAATGAAGGTACATCAAGTCATTAACTTGAAATATAAAAATTCAATACCACCGGCGTCAGCCCGACGTTTCCTCCGTTGGTTTCTCCGTGACGACCTCGCAGAGGAAGTGCAGGGCGACCTGGAGGAGAAATTTTACGCGACATTGAAGAAGAATTCGCTCTTCAGGACGAGAATTAATTACTGGTTCCAGGTATTGAATTATCTACGGCCGTTTGCAATTAAAAAACCTGACACAGCCAATATGCAACAAAACCATTTCGCCTTGTTACGACATAATTTCATTATCTCATTCCGGTATTTCAGGAGGAATGCAACTTCCTTTTTTATCAACATGCTCGGATTACCGGCCGGTATCGCATGCGCCCTGATCATTTACCTTTGGGTAAGCGACGAATTCCAGGTGGATAAATTCCACAGAAACAGGGACAGGCTTTACCAGGTTATGGAAAATGTTATACAGGACGGAAAAACCATAACGCGTCAGGGCTCATCCGGGCCAATGTCACAAGCCCTGGTCGCCGAAATGCCCGAAGTGGAATCTGCGGTCGCTATAGCCGGTGTTCAAAAAAATGTGTTGACCTATAATGAAACCGACTTACAGGCCGATTGCATTTATGCCGATTCAGATTTCTTTAAAATATTTTCGTTCGATCTGATCAATGGCAACAAGGAACAAGCTTTATCGAATATGAATGGAATCGTGATAACGGAGGAATTATCCCATCGAATATTCGGCAGCCCCTCCGAGGCCCTCGGCAAGGTGGTTGAGTTACAGCATAACGCGCAATTTATCGTAACGGCTGTGATCAGAAACCTTCCACGGGTTTCAACCTTGAAGTTTGATTTTATTATACCCTATGCCATATACAGTGATGAAAACGAATGGGTGAACTATTGGGATAATTCGGGGGTGGATACTTACCTCCTGCTGAAACCTGGAGCCGATTTCGATGGGTTTAACAAAAAGATCGGGGATTATATACGGATCAAAACCAACGGAGTCATTACTTACCGTACGCCTTTTGCAACGCTGTTTTCTGAATCTTACCTGTATAACAGATATATAAACGGAATGCCATCCGGGGGACGGATCGAGTTTGTAAAATTATTTTCCGCAATTGCTGTGGTGATCCTGCTGATCGCCTGCATCAATTTCATGAATCTGTCGACGGCCAGGGCATCCATGCGCCTGAAAGAAATCGGCATCAAGAAGACATTTGGGGCCGGTCGAAGCGCGCTGGTATTGCAATACCTTGGCGAATCTATGATCCTTTCGTTCCTTTCACTGTTCGTTGCCATAATGCTCGTATATCTCCTGTTGCCCCAGTTCAACCTCATCACCGGGAAACAACTTTCGCTCGGTCCCGGTACAAAGCTTCTTGTTCCGGGACTCTCGATTGCCCTGCTGACGGGATTTATTTCGGACAGTTATCCCGCATTGTATCTTTCAGGCGCATGGATGCCCTGGCCGTCGACAGATTCATGAAATTGATGCAGGCGATCAGCAGGATC
>DATDPY010000295.1:0-2811 GCA_035292565.1 Cyclobacteriaceae bacterium
TAAGTCAATTAACCTCGACCAGTTTTCGGGCGAGAAAAATGTGCGGGTTGCTTTTATGGGATACAATGGGAACGGGAATAACTTATATATCGACAATATCGAATTCTATGTAACCGGTTTCAGCTCCACACTGGATCTTCCTGATAATTCAATCCGGATTTTCCCGAACCCTTTGACCGACGGCAAATTACACATCACCCTGAATTCCCCGGAAAAGCAGCCGGTTACCGTGACCATCGTTGATTCGATGGGAAGGATCATTTACAGTAACTTTTTTGAAGACGTGCTCAACCAGACTTATGAATTAAGCCTTGAGAACCTGAGGCCGGGAGTCTATGTCATAAACGCCCGCGGACAAACATTCAGCTCTTCGCAAAAGGCCGTGTTGCCACGATGAATCCGTGATGCATAATTGCCGGCAGGTTTTGATTTTAATTTTAATTATTGATTAACTTTCACCGGCAATATTTTTAAGATGAGCAAAAAATTTACTGTAGCCATTCTTTATGGCGGGAAATCCGTAGAACACCAAATATCCCTTCGATCTGCAAAGAATGTTTTTGATAATATCGACCGGTCGAAATTCGAGCCCCTGCTTATCGGGATTGATTTGAATGGGAACTGGTATCAATTGCATGAATTCAGGAATGAAATCCAGGATGGTGATCCTGTAATGATGCAGCTCAGACAGGATAACCGGGTATTCTTTAACATGAAAGAAAACAAGAATCTCGGGCCCGTTGATATTGTTTTTCCTGTTATCCACGGCAACGACGGGGAAGACGGGAGCATCCAGGGGCTTTTCAAAACGCTGAACATCCCCGTGGTTGGAAGCGGTGTGACCGGTTCGGCGCTGGCAATGGACAAAGTGCTCTCAAAAAAAATAATGAGGGATGCGGGAATTAAGGTGAGCCGGTTCCGTCATTATTTCATTGAAGAAAAAGACAGCATCAGGTTCGAAGATGTTACCGCCGATCTTGGCCTGCCCCTGATCATTAAGCCCGTTTCCTCCGGATCCTCGGTTGGAGTTTCAAAGATAAAATCCAGAGAGGAATTTTTTATGGCGCTTGATGATACATTTCAGTATGACAACGAAATCATTTTCGAAGAGTTTATAGCGGGCAGGGAAATGGAATGTGCGGTCATTGGAAACCGGCAGCCTGTCGCCTCCCTTCCCGGAGAGGTATTGGTGGCCAGCCACCATGACTTTTATTCATTCGAGGCGAAATACGTTGATGATGACGGGGCCAGCCTGGAAATGCCGGCCAGGGTTCCCGAAGACGTGGTAAAACGTATTCATGAAACGGTAATTAAGGCATATATCGCCCTCAAATGTGAAGATTATTCCAGAGTCGACTTCTTCCTGACGCCGGCAGGTGAGATTATTATCAATGAAATCAATACCATCCCGGGATTCACGGATATCAGCATGTTTCCCCAATTGTGGAAAATTTCCGGGATAGCTTATCCCGATCTGGTCACAAGACTGATTGAAGAGGCTCTGCAGAAACATGCCAGAAATGAGCGCCTCAAGAGGTCATTTGATTCAAAATTGTAGATATTTATAAGAAAACAGTCCCGGCGGCGTATTATTTAAATACCCGTTATAAAAGATTATTTAATTTTGCCGCAGAGGTATCGAAATGAAATTCCAGTTAAAAGACATATTTAAAGCGGAAAATTATTACGACATTCTCCGGCATATCGGCATCATGATGCTGGTCACATTTTTATTGCTGATCATTTTATTCTATGTTTTATTGCCGATGATCACCAATCACGGGGAATCCATAACCGTTCCTGATATTACCGGTCTGGCATATGATGATCTTGATGAATTCCTCACAGAAAGAAATTTACGGTTTGAGGCCAATACTGATTCAGGGTATTCGGCGGAATACCCGCCGCTTACCGTGCTGAAACAGTATCCCGAAGGAGGCCAGAAAGTTAAGGAGAACAGGAAGATTTATATAACCCTCAATGCAAAGAGTCCTCCAAATGTAAAGATGCCTCGCCTGATCGACGGTTCGCTGAAAAATGCCGAGATCGTCCTTGAAAGCTTTGGATTAATCCGGGGGCACATCAGTTATAAACCTGATCCGGCCCAAAATGCAGTGCTCCATCAGCTTTATAACGGAAAGTCGATCATCGAAGGGGCGCTGATACCCAAGGGTTCGCAGATCGACCTGATTGTCGGCGATGGTTACGGGAAACAGGTCTTCACCATGCCCGACCTGATCGGTATGGAACTGGATGAGGCCAGAGTGATGATTCTCGGGTCGGGACTGCAGATCGGAGAGATCACGTATGTAACCACGGATGAACCCGGAGGTATGAAAGTGCTCAGCCAGCAGCCCGCCTCCGGGAAATCGGTAAAGGTGAATTCAACTGTTGACCTTTGGGTTACGGAGCCCGGTCAGGATAACTGATAATAAATACGATCCGGGATGTCATTTTCAAAACTGGGATGGGCACTGATATTTTCGGTTATCGCAGGCTTGGGAACCGCGATGGCGCAGTTAAAGTTATTTCCCATACTAAAGGTCCCGGCATCCGTGAGGAGCGAAACGGGATTAAGGACTGGAGCCGATCGTTTACAGCTCCCATTCTGGGATGATTTTTCTTACTATTCGGGTAACCCTGATACAAGTATTTGGATGACGGGGAGCAATGTCGTTGTTAATCCATCCAGGGGGCTAAATCCGCCCAGCCTGGGCGTGGCAACCTTCGACGGCGCGACTGCAAGCGGCGGGTTATTCAATAATAATACACAAGCCACCGGCCTTGCTGATTCTCTGGTTTCGAAACCTA
>DATDPY010000296.1:0-2569 GCA_035292565.1 Cyclobacteriaceae bacterium
GGTAATAAGATTTATGCGGTAATACAGATCTTCCCTGAATGTGCTGTTATGAACCATTTCTTTTATATCGCGGTTCGTGGCACATATGACCCTCACATCCGTTCTGCGTGGAGTACTTTCACCTAAAACCTGGTATGTTCTGTCGTGCAAAACCCTTAACAATTTGACCTGAGAATTGAGATTCAAATCGCCTATTTCATCCAGGAAAATGGTCCCTCCGTTTGCCATGCCGAACCTTCCGATCCTGTCGGAATAGGCATCTGTGAATGCACCTTTTTTATGACCAAACATTTCACTTTCAAACAAACTGGAAGAAATCCCACCGAGATTAACCGTTACAAAGGGGCTGTCTTTCCTGGAGCTGTTTTGATGTATGGCTTCTGCGATCAATTCCTTTCCCGTACCACTCTCCCCAAGAATTAAAACCGAAGCATCAGTATTGGCCACCCGCCCGATAGTTACCAATATGTTGTTTATCAGGGGACTCTCCCCAACAATTCCCGAAAAATCAAATTTCTCATCCAGCATTGACCGGCTCAAACCATTTTCCGGAGGCTCACTGTTAAGCTCAATGGCCGTTTTAATGGTATTCAGCAATGCCGAATTATCCCATGGCTTGCTTACAAAATCAAAAGCCCCTTTCTTCATTCCTTCCACAGCTAATGAAATGGATGCCCAGGCGGTAATCAGAATCACAGGAACAGATGGAAATATTTTTTTGAATTCATCAAGGGCTTTTAATCCTTCCATTCCGGAGGTGGAATTTCCAAAATTGAGGTCCAGAATAACTGCGTCTGGTTTATTTTGTGAGATTAGTTTAAACGCTTCCTGCGGATTTGATATACAAATTGGCGAAAAGCCGGACTGCCTAAGCAATAAGCTTAAGGAAGTTTGTACAGCAATATCATCATCAATAATTAAAATCACTTTCTGGTATCCAAAAAATAGAAAATGCTGAGGGGTCGATCAAAATCAATATCAATTTACCTGCATTCCGTCAAATAAGTGAATTATCCGGCTGGTTTTTTGGGCCAGGCGCTCATCATGGGTCACCATGATAATGGTGGTATTTTCATTCTTATTCAGGTTATGGAGAATTTCCATGATTTCATTGCCCATATTGCTGTCGAGGTTGCCGGTAGGCTCGTCAGCTAGAATAATTTCAGGCCGGCCAATAATGGCTCTGGCGATGGCCACTCTTTGTTTCTGGCCGCCGGATAGCTGGGAGGGGTAGTGTTTGGTCCTGGCGCTAAGGCTTACCTTCTCCAGGGCTTCCAGAGCTCTTTTCCTCCGCTCCTTTCCCGAAACCCCGGATCTGTATAACAGGGGCAGTTCCACATTATCCACAACAGGCAAATCGTTGATCAGATGGAAACTCTGGAATATAAATCCCAATTTCCGGTTTCGGAATGCCGCCAGTTTTTTGTCGCTCCAGCCCTCAATGAGCTGGTTGTCGATCTCCACAGCGCCTTTAGTAGGCAGGTCAAGCAGGCCGATCATGTTCAATAATGTGCTTTTACCGCAGCCCGAAGGCCCCATGACGGATAAAAATTCACTTTTCTCAATGATAAGATTGATGTTAGTAAGGGCTATCGTTTCGATCTCATCAGTTTGATAGACTTTTTCGAGGTTTTTTAAGGTGATCATAGTTTAAAAATTCTGATTATTAATTATTCTTCATGGAGAGCCGCTGCCGGCCGGATTTTGGTTGCCTGGATACCGGGTATCAGGCTGCACAGTGTAACCAGTATATAAATAACCACGGCGGAGATAAGGATTGAATTAATAAAAATATTCAAATCCACAGGATACAGCTTTAGGATCGGAGCCTGGGAAAATATAATTGCACCCAGTATAATCCCGGCAGAAGCCCACAGGCTCATTTCGCGCAAGATCATTATAAATATTTTTGATTTGTTGGCGCCGATTGCCCTCCTGATCCCGATCTCCGTTTTTCGCTGACTGATGTTATACCATAGTACGCCGAACTGACCCAGTAATACAATGAGAAGCACAAATGTGAAAACGATAAAAACTGCAGTGACGGGTCCCCAGATCCGGCGTATATATTGCGTGCGGTCGGATGTTAAGGGCGTTATCTCAATTTTATAATCGGGGAAGCGTAACGAAATTTCCCTGGTAAGGTTATTAATTTCGGCAATCGATGTGCCGGATATTACCTTGATAAAATCTGTTTTAGGCTTTCCCCAGGAACGTATATTTGCATTTTTAAACCAAAATGGCGAGAAGATGATATCCACAGATCTTGAAAACTCACCCTGGTACTTGTAATGATCAGTAACTCCAATCACCCTGTAATTTTGATCTTTATAAATTATATTTTTCCCGACCGCATTTTCATCCCCGAAAAGTTTTTCCTTAAGCGATTGATTGATGACAACAACACTTTTATCTCCACTGGCTTCCGAATGATCAAACCATCTGCCGGCTATTAAATTGAATCCCAATATTTTATCTATATTTATACCTGCTATTGTGAAATGAACCTCATCGGCCATTGCCTGGCCATGACTGATTTTGTCGTTTAGAAATGTATACCCTTGAAAAT
>DATDPY010000297.1:0-8733 GCA_035292565.1 Cyclobacteriaceae bacterium
GACAATCGTGATGTCGATCGTCATTGTATTGTTCGGTGCCATTGGATTTACCTACCTTGGATTGCGCGAATACCCAAGTGTGGACCCGCCAATCGTAACGGTTTCAACCAGCTATACCGGTGCAAATGCCGAGGTCATTGAATCACAAATTACTGAGCCCCTGGAGGCTTCGATTAGCGGGATTTCAGGAATTAAGACCCTCTCTTCCCAGAGCAGTGATGGCAGGAGCAATATCGTAGTTGAATTCGAGCTCGGCGTCGATATGGAAGCGGCTGCGAATGATGTACGCGATAAGGTGTCCCGTGCCCTTCGCAGTCTTCCACCGGATACCGATCCGCCAATTGTTACCAAATCGGATGCAGATGCCCAAACAATATTTTCCGTTACAGTCCAGAGCGATAGAAGGACCTTGCTTGAACTTTCTGAACTGGGGAATAATGTTTTTAAGGAACGTCTTCAAACCATTCCTGGTGTGAGCGAAGTACGGATATGGGGAGAAAAACGATATTCCATGAAACTGGAATTCGACCAGCTCAAACTGGCGGCTTTCGATCTTACACCCCTGGATGTCAGGAACGCCCTGCTGCGCGAAAATGTGGAAATTCCATCAGGTAGGATTGAAGGTTCGACAAATGAACTGACCATCAGAACTCTCGGAAGGCTCGTCACGGAGGATGAATTTAACAATCTGATCATTACCGAGAAAGAAGGAAACCTGATCCGGCTTTCGCAGATAGGCCAGGCAAGGCTTGCCCCCGAGAATGAACGTACCCTGATGAGGGGAAACGGGAATATCCCGATGATCGGCGTAAGCCTGAATCCCCAGCCGGGAGCAAATTATATTGATATTGTCGATGAGGCCCTCAAGCGCGTTGAGCAGATTAAAAGGGAACTGCCTCCGGATGTAATTACCGGGATCGGTATGGACGCAACAGCATCGATAAGGAAAGCCATTACCGAGGTGGAGGAAACCATACTGCTGGCCTTTTTGCTGGTCGTAATTATAATATTTTTATTTCTCAGGGACTGGAGAACAACGGTGATCCCCATCATTGCAATCCCGATATCCCTGATCGGAGCATTCTTTATCATGTACATAGCCGATTTTACGATCAACATCCTCACGCTTCTGGCAATTGTACTGACCACGGGGATTGTGGTCGACGATGCAATAGTTGTAATGGAAAATATTTATGCCAAGGTGGAAAAAGGGATGAAGCCGATGGCGGCCGCTTATGCCGGTTCCGAGGAAATATTTTTTGCCATTATCTCAACCACCATTACGCTATCCGCAGTATTTCTACCGATCATTTTTCTCCAGGGTCTGACAGGAAGGCTGTTCCGTGAATTCGGGATCGTGGTCGCCGGTTCGGTGATTATATCTGCTTTCGTTTCTCTTTCCCTTACTCCGATGATGAGTTCGAGACTGCTTAAACACCGCGAAAAGCCAACCTGGTTCTTCAGGAAAACCGAACCTTTCTTTTTATGGCTGATCACCAAATATAATACCTGGCTGACAGGGTTCCTGAAAGCGCCATGGATGGCAATAATCATCATGTTCGGGGCTGTCGGGACCATTTATTTTATCGGCCGGCAAATCCCATCGGAATTGGCTCCCATGGAAGATAAAAGCTCGCTTCGTATTACTACCACTGCCCCCGAAGGAACCTCATATGATAAAATGGATGAATATATAACCGAAATCGGCAAGGTTGTCGATACGCTGGGAATAAAACAAACCCTCATGTTATTGACGTCACCGGGTTTTGGC
Source organism: Cyclobacteriaceae bacterium (assembly GCA_035292565.1). Lineage (GTDB taxonomy): Bacteria > Bacteroidota > Bacteroidia > Cytophagales > Cyclobacteriaceae > DATDPY01. The sequence continues at coordinate 1,772 of DATDPY010000297.1, forward strand.
GGTGGGTCTTCGAATTCGGGATTTGCCATGATCAGGCTGACACCTCCAAATGAAAGGAAAAAGTCCCAGGCGCAATTGGCATCCGAACTAAACGCCATTGTTAGCAAGATGAATTTTGCGAGGTCATTCGTCGTACAGGACCAGACGATTTCAACCGGCCGAATGGGCGGGTTCCAGGTACAATTTGTGATCCAGGCGACTGATTTTGAGAAATTAAAAGGAGTCGTTCCCGTTTTCCTCGACAGTCTCAGCAACAGCCCGGTTTTCAGTCAGTTTGATGTTAACCTGAAATTCAACAAACCGGAACTCAGGGTGGAAATTGACCGGAACAAGGCCAGGGAAATGGGCGTATCGGTGCGTGATATTGCCGAGACCTTGCAACTATTTTTCAGCGGCAACAGGTTCGGCTATTTCATTTTCAACGGCAAACAGTACCAGGTCATAGGCCAGGCAGCCAGGAGTAACAGGGACGAGCCCATCGATTTGAAAATAGTAGGCGTCAGAAATAAATTTGGTGATATTGTTCAGCTCGATAATCTGGTACACGTAACCTACCAGTCATCCCCACCCACCTTATACAGATATAACAGGTATTCATCAGCAACAATCTCCGGAAATCCCGTAGATGGGCTAACCATAGGGCAAGGCATCGAGGAAATGCGGAGAATTTCTGAAGAAGTGCTCGATGATACTTTTTCGACCAGCCTGTCGGGGATATCGAAGGATTTCGAAGAGAGCTCCAACAGCCTGCTTTTTGCATTTGTGCTGGCATTAGTGGTTGTCTACCTAGTACTTGCCGCACAGTTTGAGAGCTTTTCCGACCCCCTGATCATCATGTTTACAGTGCCACTTGCCCTCGCAGGTGCGCTGATAACATTAAAGATCTTTGGTCACACATTGAACATATTCAGCCAGATCGGGATCATCATGCTGGTCGGCATTGTTACTAAAAACGGTATTTTGATCGTTGAATTCGCCAACCAGCGTAAACTGACCGGTCTGAGTCTGAAAGAAGCCGTTATTGGAGCCGCAACTCAAAGATTCCGGCCTATACTGATGACCAGCCTCTCAACGATACTTGGAGCAGTACCCATTGCAATGGCTCTGGGAGGCGGGGCAACGAGCCGGATCCCGATGGGCGTGGCCATTATCGGCGGATTATCTTTTTCACTGATCCTTACCCTTTTTGTAATACCAGCCCTTTATTTATACTTAAGTCGGAGTAAAACGAAAATTAAAAATGCAGAAGCATAAATTTTTCCATTTGATTGTTCTTCTTCTTTGCTTTTCCGGAAAGGAGACATTCTCTCAGTCAGACACTGTTTCGTTTTCCGAGTTATTTGCCGAAGCCCTGAATAATAATTTCGGGATCAGGATTACCCGTAATAACGCGGCTCTGGCCGACAACAGCAACACCCTGGGAAATGCCGGCTTTCTCCCGGAAATGAATATAACAAGCGCGCTGGGAAGGACTGTAAATAATACCAAACAGCAATTTTTTGACCCTACCCGTCCGCCTGTGGAAAGAACTGATGCAAAAAGCATTTCGATGAACGCCATAGCTGAATTAACCTGGACGGTTTTCGATGGCTTCCGGATGTTCGCTACAAAGGAAAAACTTGAAGAACTTGATCGAATCGGGCAGTTGAATGTCCGCTGGCAAATCGAGAACATATATGTCGGCCTCGCTATTCTTTATTATCAACTTTCTCAGGAACAAAAACTTCAGCATGTCCTGGAAACCATCATTGATATTTCCAGGGCCAGGCTGGCGCTTGCAGAGAAAAAATTCCAGGTGGGATCCGCTTCAGAACTTGACCTGAACCAGGCTAAAATCGATTTCAGTACGGACAGCGCTTTGCTGCTCAGCCATCAGGTAATGATCAGGAACCTGATTGCCGATATAGATGTCATGATCGGGCGCTCCCCGGAAATAATTTTCTATGCGGATTATAATTTTGGCCTGAACACAGAAATCATTTATGAACAGCTTATCGACAACCTTCAACAGCAGAATGTTGACTTGCTTATTGCCAGATCACAGATGGATGTATTTTACCAGCAGGTAAGGGAAAGCAGATCAGTCTTTCTTCCAACGATCAGAGCTTACGGTACATACAGCTTTTCAAAACAGGAAAATGAAGTAGGCGTAATCCTATTAAACCGGAACCGGGGATATGGCTATGGGCTCCGGCTCAATTATAATCTATTCAACGGATTCAATAAAAGGATGGATGTTGAAAACGCCCGGATTAATTATGAATCATCCGAAATTAATAGCCAACAAGTCCTGTTACAATCCGAAGCCGATCTTTACAAGACCTATAATGGATATGCATATTCCCTGCAGGCAATTTCCCTGGAGCGTGTCAACCTTCAGCATACAAGGCAAAATCTGAATATAGCATTCGAAAAATACCGGCTTGGAGCCATTAACGAAATTGATTTCAGGAATATACAGCGAACAGCGCTCGAGGCGGAGAACCGTCTGTTGACCGCGGAATACCAGGCCAAGATTGCCGAGATCAATATGCTCCAGCTCAGTGGCGGTCTATCCCTTTAGGAATTCTTCAGTAATAAACAGGACAGCCGTAGCAAGGGATGAATGCCGCATATTTTTTATTTTAAATTCAAAATTGAAGATAACCTGAGGAAAGGATAAATTTACATCATCCGGGTCCGGTGATTTTTTGATCATCTTATTTCTTTTTCGACACTAAACTCTACAATAATGAAATATTTGCTTCGCTTAGTCCTGATTCTAATCCTTGTTCTGCCACTCGTGGTCAGGGGGCAATACGTTAATGAAGTAAGGGTCTGGGAAGATACATTAATACTTCCCACTTATGTGATGAACCCCAACGATGTGAATCCCGAGTTCTTCAAGAACGATTCCTATCAGGGCGCCAGCCGGGTGATTTACCCCTATCCGCTGATGGATAATTTCACCAATAAAAAAATTATGGGCACTTACAAAGGCTTGTTCCTGGAAAATGAGTATATAAAACTCTGTATCCTGCCTGAACTCGGAGGAAAGCTTTTTTATGCAACTGACAAGACCAATAACTATGAAATATTTTACCGGCAGCATGTCATAAAGCCGGCGCATATCGGAATGCTGGGAGCGTGGATATCCGGAGGGATTGAATGGTGCGTATTCCACCATCACCGGGCATCCACGATGCTACCGATGGAATATAATCTCAGTGAAAATCCTGACGGGAGCAAAACCATCTGGATTGGCGAGACCGAACCCAGGCAACGGATGAGGTGGGTCATAGGCGTGACCCTACATCCCGGCAAATCCCTTATCGATGTGAATGCAAGGCTGATTAATTCCACGGAGAGCGCCCATTCCATGCTATACTGGGCAAATGTAGCTACCCATGTAAATGAAAATTACCAGATCTTTTTCCCGCCGAGCACCCAGTATGCAGTATTTCATGCCAAGAACAGTTTCAGCCATTGGCCCGTTACCGTTGAAACTTATAATGGCTATGAATATTATAAGGGAAACGTCGATGCCAGTTGGTGGAAGAACCACCCCAACCCGGTTTCTTTTTTCGCATTTAATCTTAAGGAAGGCTTTCTTGCAGGGTATGACTTCGAAAAGGATGCCGGCACCCTTCATGTGGCAAATCCTCATATCGTAGCCGGGGCAAAACTCTGGGAATGGGGACCGGGACCGGAAGGTTCTTTCTGGGATACCAAAGTCCTTACGGATAGCGACGGCCCGTATGCAGAACTGATGACAGGCGCGTTTTCCGATAACCAACCTGATTACAGCTGGATTAAGCCATACGAGGTTAGAGAGTTCAGGCAATACTGGTATCCTATCAGGCAGATTAAAGGTGTGAAAAATGCCAATACCGAAGCATGTCTGAACCTTGAATTGGCCAATAAAAAGGTCATAATAGCTTTGAACACGACATCGTCATATTCCGGGTCTATGGTCGAACTGAGATCGGAAGATAACGCTATCTACTCCGCGAAAATAAATATCGATCCATCCAGACCATTTTATCATGAATTAAGCCAGCCGGAAGGAGTAGTTGAGACTGATCTTAAACTCACATTGCTTACTTCTGATGGCAGGGAATTGATTTCCTACCAGCCAAAACCAAAGAAATTCGATCCCGGCCTTCCGGAGGAGGTTAAACCGTCCGTTGCACCTAAGGAGATTGCCACAACCGAAGAGCTTTACCTGACCGGCCTGCGGCTGAAACAGTTTCATAACGCCCAGGTGAACGCGCTGGAATATTTTGAAGAAGCCCTGAAACGTGATCCCCTCGATATAAGGAGCAATATTCAGATGGGGCTTGACCGGAAACAGAAAGGTCTCTACGGGGATGCAGCCAATTATTTCCGTAAAGCATTAGTACGGCTTACTCGCGATTATACCAGACCTTATGATTGTGAGGCCATGTATAATCTTGGGTTGGTCCTTTTCGCCATGGAAAAATATGACGATGCATATGACACCCTGTACAGGGCAGCCTGGGACTTTGCCTACCGTTCCGCCGCTTACCTTCAACTGGCCAGGATTTCCTGCATTAAAAATAATTATGCCAGGGCAAGGGAAGAATTATCAGAGTCGTTGAAAACCAATACAACCAGTACGTCAACCCTGAATCTGATGACTTCCGTATTACGCATGCTGGGAAATAATAAGGAAGTCACTGAGACTGCTTTAAGGGTCAGGAATATTGATCCTTTGGATTCCCGGAGCCGTTATGAATTGTTTCTGAATCATCAGCTCATGAACAACCCGGCGCAGTCCGATGAGAATCTCACCGAATTAAAGCGATTACTCCTGGCTAATCCGGAATCATACCTTGAACTTGCCGTGGATTATATGAACAGCGGTTTCAATAACGACGCGGAGAAAATCTTGAATTTAGCAGCCGCATCGGGAAATCCGAGACTCAGTAACTACCCAACGATAAATTATTACCTGGGTTACCTTCGGATGAAAGCTGGTGATCGTCAAAAAGCAGGCGAATATTATTCAAAGGCGGAATCCTTATCCACCGACTTCTGTTTCCCTTTCAGACTTGAAACGATCAGGATACTGGATAATGCAATTCGTACACAGCCAAACCCGGCAAAGGCACATTATTATCTGGGAAATATATTGTATGACAGGCAGCCGTGGAATGCCCTCGCCGAATGGGAAAAATCGGTATCCCTGGATAAAGGTTTATCCATCGCCTGGAGGAACCTCGGCTGGGGAAGTTATTATGCCCGGAATGATATCCCCAAATCAATTCAATATTATGAAACTGCGATCCAAACGGATAAAACGCAGCCTAAATACTATTATGAGCTTGACCTCATATACGAAGAAAACAATTCTCCGCTCGCGGACCGCCTAAAATTATTAACAGAGAATCATGATCACGTGGTGAAAAGGGAATCCTCACTAAGCAGGGAAATATGGGTATTGCTGCTGAATGATCAGTTCGACAAGGCGATCGAATATCTTAAGAAATATGACTTTCATGCGCAGGAAGGAACCCGAAACCTGCATGACGTGCATGTTGATGCCTATTTGCTCAAAGGTCTCGCAAGTTTAAGAGAGAACAAAAATGATGAAGCCCTTGAAAATTTTAAGATTGCAGAACAGTACCCGGAAAATCAACAAATTGGCATGGACCCCGATTATTTCAGGCTCGCTCAGATTTACTTTTTAACAGGACTTGCGTTAGAAAAAACCGGGAATAAAAAACTGGCAAAGGAATATTTTACCAGATCTGCAAACCTGAAGCTTCCTTCAGCCTGGCATATATATTATTCGGGGCTGGCCATGAGGAAGCTGGGCAGGGAAACTGAGGCCGAAAATATCTTCGAAAAACTCAGATCCATGGGTGAGGAAGGCGTCAGCCAATCCCGCGTGACTGATTATTTCGCTAAATTCGGAAACATGGGATCTGAGAATAAGCGGATCAGTAACGGCTATTTATGCCTTGGGCTGTATCATCTTGCCAATAACAAGGCATCGGATGCTGAAAATAATTTCAGGAATTCGATGGATCATGATTTAAGCAATATATGGGCAAGGGAATTCCTTAAAAAGTAATAGCATGTAAACCAGGCCATCCTGGTCTTTCGATGAGCAGAGCAGAAATTATCATTTTTTCTGCAATTACATCCTTCTTAATATGGATTTCATGGAATGTATCCCTGAAAGAGAAACGTTTCCATGGGTTCACCAGATTTTTTGCATTCGAAAGCATCGTCCTTCTTTTTATTCTCAATTACCGGTATTGGTTTGTAAATCCTCTTTCGTTTCAACAACTCTTTTCATGGGCATTCCTGACAGGGTCGGCCATATTTGCAATTGTTGGATTTGTTCTATTAACAAAACTGGGCCATCCCGAAGGGAATATTGAGAACACGTCACATCTTATCACTACGGGAATTTATCGATACATACGTCACCCGCTTTACCTCTCCCTTCTGCTGCTGGGATTCGGGATCATGCTAAAGCACCCTGTACTGTCCACATGGATATTAGCCATAATCAATATGACTTCAGTATTTTTCACGGCAAGGATCGAAGAAAAAGAAATGATCATGAAATTCGGAGAAGCATACAGGGAATATATGAAAAAATCGAAAATGTTCATTCCGCTAATTTTTTAACCTAAGTCCATGGAAAAACATGAAATAAACCGGGTAACCATTTTCGGAGGCACAGGGCACTATGGGAGGAAGATCACGGAAAAATTGCTTGAAAAAGGCATCAAGACCAGGGTTTTTACGCGTGATCCTGCCAGGGCCGGGAAGATCATCGGCAACCATTCGGATTTCATTGAAGGAAACATAAACGACAACAGAAAAGTCAGCGAATCCCTGGAAGGTACGGACGCGATAATTGTCTGCGTGTCGGCCATGAACTGGCATCAGATCAGGAAAATGCGGGAGGTGGAGGTAGGCGGGCTTAAGAACATTATGAATGC
>DATDPY010000298.1:0-3841 GCA_035292565.1 Cyclobacteriaceae bacterium
CGAATATGCCTTCGGCATTTCCACAAATTCCTCAAAGACTCCTCGCCCCGCGAAAAAGGGTCTCGATTCGTCGTTATCTTGGAAAGGGGGGCTTGGACTCAAAAAATATTCTGAAAAGACGGTTAAATAATTCAGAATAACGAATTGTTTTCCTTTTCCATTTTTACCGGACAACATTGATTCCCAAATTTCAAAACCGGGGCCCATAAATAATTCGTCGACCAGCAAATTAAATTTGAAAACTGGTTCGGGAATTGAGATTTGGAATTTAATGCCTGGAATTTGGTATTTCAAAAGTATACTCCCACGTCATGTGCCGTTTGCCACTTATTTAATCCGTTTAAGGAACGCGAATAGTAAAAAAGTCCAAAAAGCTCGTCATCAATCCATCTCTTTCTTATTTTAGATTTTCGAAACCACAACAAAACCCAGGTACACATGAAAAAAATATTACTAATCGTCCCTATGGCATGTATGACGATATGCTGGCAAAGTACTGTTGCCCAGGTGAACGCCAGGTTGTTCCAGTTTCCCGATGTGTCTGCATCCCATATAACCTTTGCCTATGCAGGGGATATCTGGGTTGTGCCGAAGGAAGGAGGGATCGCTCATAAACTAAGTTCGCCCCCGGGTGAAGAAACCTTTCCAAAATTTTCTCCCGACGGCAGCATGATCGCCTTCTCGGGAAATTATTCCGGTAATATCGACGCATACGTCATCCCGACCATGGGAGGACTTCCGGTCCGGCTGACTTACCACGGCATGCAGGACAGGGTTGTCGACTGGAATCCTGATGGAATGCGTGTTCTTTTTGCTTCCTCCAGGGAAAGCGGCAGTCAGCGATTCAACCAGTTTTACCTGGCGCCCGCCGCCGGCGGTATGGCTGTGAAGCTCCCCATCGCTTATGGAGAAATGGGAAGTTATTCCCCCGACGGAAAGAAAATTGTTTATACCGAGCGGACCAGACTATTCCGGACCTGGAAAAGATATAAGGGAGGCATGGCGGCCGACATGATCATGTTCGACCTGGAAAATCTCATCAGCGAGATGATTGCCGCTGATATTTCCAATGATGAGCTCCCGATGTGGTCGGGAAATCAGATTTACTTCCTGTCGGACCGCGGTCCCGAGATCAGGCATAACCTTTGGGTATATGACATCGCCGCAAAGACCGTTAAGAAAATCACCGATTTTACCGATACCGATGTTCATTTTCCTTCCATTGGCCCTGAGGATATTGTCTTCGAAGCGGGGGGAGAACTGTACCTCTATAATATTCAAAACGGGAAATATAATAAAGTGAATATAACCGTCGTCACCGATGAAATATCATTGTCGCCGAAACTGGAAAAGGTAAATGACAAAATATTCTGGCAGGGACTCTCGCCGGATGGGAAAAGGCTGGTTGTCGAAGCCAGGGGAGACCTGTTTTCGGTGCCCGCGGAAAACGGATATGTAAAAAACCTGACACGGACCTCGGGCATAGCCGAACGATATCCCTACTGGTCACCCGACGGAAAATCGGTTGCCTATTGGAGCGACCGAAGCGGGGAGTATGAACTCACGCTGATGGACGTGGAGACCGGATCAGAAAGGAAGCTCACCAGCTACGGGCCCGGCTTCAGGTATAAGATATTCTGGTCGCCCGACAGTAAAAAAATCGCCTTTGTGGAGCAAACGAATGACATCAAAATTTTCGACATTGCGGGTAATCGTACGCTGAATGTCGACAAGGACCTATGGCTGACCGAGGGAAGCCTGCAAAATTTTTCGATGAGCTGGTCGGCCGATAGTCGCTGGCTCGCTTATGGACGGGGGCTGGAATCCCGGAACAATGCCATATTTGTATTTGACAGCCAGGGAGGTATCCGCCACCAGGTGACCAGCGGGTTCTATAACGACAACAACCCGGTCTTCGACCCGGAAGGCAACTACCTGTACTATCTGACCAACAGGAGCCTGTCGCCGGTATACAGCGATTTCGATAATGCATTTATTTATCCGAACTCAACCCAGGTGGCTGTTGTTACCTTGCGAAATGATGTTAAGTCACCCCTCGAACCTGAAAACGATGAAGTGACTTTGAAGAAAGAAGATGAAAAGGAAGAGGATAAGGAAGTAAAGGAAAAGAAGGGCAAGAAAGAATCGAAAGAGGAGGAAAAGCCGGAGGAAGAAGTAAAGACGGTGCTGATCGATATTCAGGGATTTGAATACAGGACTGAACTTTTGCCAGCCGAATCGGGGAATTACAATAATTTAAGTGCGGCGAAGGGTAAAATAGCTTACCAGAAGTTTCCCAACGGGGGCGCGGCCGATAAAAACCGCCCGGTTAAATTCTATGATTTTAAGGAACGTGAAGAAAAAACTCTGATTGACGATGCGGATTTTTATTCGGTTGCCTATAATGGGGAGAAGGTGCTGTTAATGAAAGAAGGCAAAGCTTCGGTGGTAAGTTTTTCTGCCGATCAGAAATTGGAAAAAATGGCCCCGCTCGCCGACATGGAAATGACCATCGACTTTAAGGCCGAATGGAAGCAGATATTCACCGATGCATGGAGATTTGAACGGGATTATTTCTATGACAAGAATATGCATGGCGTCGACTGGGCGGGGATCAGGGCGCATTATGAAAAATTGCTGGATCATGCTGTAACAAGATGGGATGTGAATTTTGTGCTTGGGGAAATGATTTCCGAGCTCAATGCCTCGCATTCCTATCGAGGTGGCGGAGATACGGATGAGGCTGGTCAACTGAATACCGGCTATCTCGGCGTCGACTGGGAGATTTCGAACGGATATTACCGCATCAGGAAGATCGTTGAAGGGTCTCCCTGGGATGTTGAGACCCGGTCGCCGGTCACGGCATCAGGCTTGAATATCAGCCAGGGCGACTTTGTGCTGGCCATCAATGGAATTACCATGGACATTAATAAAGATCCCTACGCGGCTTTTCAGGGACTGGGAGGGAAGACTGTAGAGCTTACAATAAATACGACGCCATCCCTGGCAGGTTCAAGAAAGGTCATTGTTAAAACACTTTCCGATGAGACACGATTGCGAAACCTTCAATGGATTGAAAGTAACCGCAGCAAAGTAGAAGCTGCCACAGGCGGAAAGGTGGGATATATCTATGTGCCCAATACCGGTATCAGCGGGCAGAATGAACTCATGCGACAGTTCGCCGCCCAATGGGATAAAGAAGGATTGATCATCGATGAACGCTTCAATAGCGGAGGGCAGATTCCGGACCGTTTTATCGAATTGCTCGACCGCCGGCCCCTGGCCTATTGGGCGGTCAGGGACGGAAAGGACTGGCAGTGGCCTGTGAATGGTAATTTTGGACCCAAGGTCATGCTGATCAACGGCTGGAGCGGATCCGGCGGCGATGCATTTCCCGATTATTTTCGCAAAGCCGGCCTCGGCCCCCTTATCGGTTCAAGAACATGGGGAGGCCTGATCGGGATATCGGGCGTGCCTTCGCTGATCGATGGGGGCGGGGTCACAGTCCCCACATTCCGGATGTACGACCCCGACGGAAAATGGTTCAGGGAGGGACACGGTGTTGACCCGGATATCGATGTGCGGGAAGATCCCGCCGCTCTTGCGAAAGGATCGGATAATCAGCTTGAAAAAGCGATCGAAGAAATCAACAGGCTTATTCAGACGAAACCTTACAAAAAGCCGGCTCATCCGCCTTACGAAATCAGATAAATGTAAAAATCACAAATCCGAAGCACCAAATTTCAAGCACCAAAATCCAAGCTCCAAATCTCAAGCACCAAAATCCAAGCTCCAAATTTCAAGCACCAAATTCCAAGCACCTGCCTAAGGCAGAAATTGG
>DATDPY010000299.1:0-2293 GCA_035292565.1 Cyclobacteriaceae bacterium
CTGTCTGACAGGCAATTTTAATTCTTGCCCATCCTCATAAATCACAATATAATCGGCGATTGATTCATTCAGCAATCCAACTCCTTTGAAAGGTTTCTTATAAAACCCGCTTTCTTCCCGGCCAGGTTGAGACCGATCCGATGTATGGAGGAACACCAGCCATCGGGCTGATAAAGGATCGACCTTAAATTGATACGGCTTGTCTTTCAGGCAGATGATTCTGGGAGAAATATTGAACGGGATTCCCCATGAAACCGTATTCCCCTGAGGTGCAAAATTGACGGCCTCAGCCATTTCATGGGATACCTGAAGATCATTTAAATCGGCTGCCAACAGATTGCCCGAAATATCAACGGGGCTGAAAAGAGGGGAAGCCGGGCCGTCGGTAAATGCCGGAGCGCTTTCTGAATTTCCGTCCCTTTCGTTATTTTCAAAACTTCGCCTGTCTTTTTTATCGGTTGAAAGATTGGCAAAGGCCGAAAGGGAAGTCCCTGAAATCAGGGTGGTGGTAGTCAGTGTTTTTAAAAAATTACGACGGGAGTCTTTGAAGTAGGTCATAGTAACAAGGTGTTGTTGATTACGGAATTTATCCAATTTTATATTCAAAGTAAAACCGGTTGTCCGATAATCTAAAACAAATTAATTCCTAAAAAGTGTTGTTTAGATTGATGCCCGGGAAATGGTGATATCCGGAAACATTTGAGGCAAAAACGAACAGGTGATTTTAAAGTTTCATGCTTCAAGAGCCTTCCTGCAGAAATCAAGGCATCGACTCACTTCCTTAATGGCGTCGGACCCTTCCGGAATTTCGTATTCGAGTTCTATGGATCCAGGGAATTTAAACCCCCTGTCGCGCATGAGCCGGAGCGCTTCTGCAATAGGGGTATTTCCCGCACCCCAGGGAAGATTAGCTTTGCCATGTTCCGGGTCTTGCCGGTCTTTTAAATGCATGCTCATAATACGACCGTGTATGGATTGGATCAAAGGCAATGGATCCGGATTCCCGGCGGCAACATAATGGCCAAGATCCAGGTTCAGCGAGTTATATTCAGATTGTGCCAGGGCTGTGTCCCAAAGGGTGGGGGTTTGCTGTTCATGACCATGATACGCAACATAGACTTTATGCTGAGAGGCCATTTCTGCAAGTTTCTTTGTATGCGCGTCGTTGCCCGGGTGTTCAAGTGTGATGTGGCTTGCGCCAAGCATGCGGGCTACCTTGAAGCCATAATCGATCTCGGCATCGGTATTATTTACACCGAATGCATCAGGTTTCCATGCATAGATTCTAACACCCGCATCTGTATACATTTTTTTCAGTTTTACATATTTGTCCATCGATACCTTGGACCTCCAATCAGCAACCTTTTTTCCATACGCATCCATTTCCGCCCTCAAATCGCTCATTTGCTTCTGTTCATTTTCGGTTAATGTTTCATTATTCCGGACTTTCCTCATTAACCCAAAAAAAGCACGACGGTCGACAGTGCTTTCCGGTTTCCCGGCAAAGCTTTCAGCCGGATCGCCCATCAATTCGATGGCACTGATTCCACAATCAAGGATATATTTCAGGGTTGCTTCCGTACTCTGGTCCGGCAAGCTCCGGTAAGAATAAGTGATGACGCCTATCTGCACTCCCCTGATGAGGGAATCTGGCTTGCCAAAATTCTTCATGAAAGCCGGAGCCCCGGTATTCTTGCCAGATGTGATTAGAAGGCCGGCAGCTGCGGTAACAGTGCTGCCGATAAAATGACGACGGGAAATATTTTTCTTATTGATGGTCATAGCAAAACTGATTTAATATTATTTAGTTCAAGTGAATTGTTTATGATAAGACATTTAAAATAGTGAATAATTCTTTTAAACCTTTACTCAACGGAAAAATAATATTCCTTTTCCACCGGAATGCCGTTATAGGCCATACCTTCAACTTCAATTCTGTATCGTGCGGATTCATCTGATGTATAAAATGAGAACCTTATATTACCCTGGTCATTGGTGGTCAATGTAGGCTCCCAGAACAGCGTTCTTCGATAATCCGGCTTAACTTGTTTTTCGTTTACGATATCATATTTCGGCGAATAAAATTCTCGTCGCAAGCTGTAACCGGGGTAAATGAAATCGATCATCCCTTTTCTTCCTTCTTCCGGGTACCTCGCAGCCCTTGATTTGGAATAAACCGCAATCACTCCATTCCCCCCGATTGCTCCATAAATGCCGGCATTGCTTGTCTGGAGAACATCGATAAATGAAATATCTGTGGCGGGGTGGTAATACATATAATCGGCGTCCACGG